>CALWON010000133.1 GCA_944383165.1 uncultured Oscillospiraceae bacterium | reverse complement strand
CGGACCCACTGGGGCAACCGGCGCAGCAGGAGCCACCGGACCTACCGGACCCACTGGGGCAACCGGCGCAGCAGGAGCCACCGGACCTACTGGACCCACTGGGGCAACCGGCGCAGCAGGAGCCACCGGACCTACTGGACCCACTGGGGCAACCGGCGCAGCAGGCGCCACCGGACCTACTGGACCCACTGGAGCCACCGGCGCAGCAGGCGCCACTGGACCAACCGGACCCACTGGAGCCACCGGCGCAGCAGGTGCAACCGGACCTACCGGACCCACTGGACCAACCGGAGCCACAGGCGCCACCGGTTCTACCGGGCCGACAGGACCCACAGGTGCAACGGGAGCCACGGGTGCAGTCTTTTTTGCACAACCACCATCTAGGAAGCAGGGAACCATTCCGAACAGAGGGGAAAGCTGGGTATCTTACAAGGTGTGACCATAGACAAAGGGATGAAATTTGCAGATGATGGAAAACCTTTGGGAATTTTTTGGAAATGGTGTTGCTTTTTCCAGTCTGTTCCGATATAATTTATGGTATAGTTTGATAGACAGAAGTAGGTGTGAATGGCGTTCCCGTTCCAGGATTTTTTGTGAATGTGAAAAGGGGGCTTGACAAGCAATGCTTCTCTGCAATGCACGGAGGATGGAAAGGCAGACAAAAGGGATAAGTCTGTCCCCTTGTGCTGTTCAAACTGTTCCATTGCTTTCTCAAAAGGCGTGTTGCGTCTAGGCGTGACACGCTATCAGCGTCCACAGGGGGCAGAGCAAAACCTTTACCATAACGCCGGACAGCGGCTACCACATTTCCGATGTGCTGGTCAATGGAAAAAGTGTGGGTGCAGTGACAAGCTATATCTTTGATGAGGTGTGGAAGGGACACAATATTCAGGTGATGTTCGCAAAGAACCGCCCGAATATCAAGGAAAACAACCCATTTACCGATGTGCCATACGGTCCAGATACCCATTGGTACTATGACGCAGTCCTTTGGGCACAGCAAAATGGCCTGATGCAGGGCTATGGAGCGAACCTGTTTGGACCCAACGATCCCGTGACCCGTGAACAGCTTGTGATGATTTTCTATCGCTACGAGCAGTGGAAGGGCAATGACACAGCCGCCAGCGGCAACCTGTCCCGCTTCACAGATGTGGGGGAGGTGTCCCCGTGGGCACGGGAAGCCATGCAGTGGGCAGAGGGATGATCAGCGGCAAGGGCAATGGAATCCTTGACCCAAAAGGCACGGCAACCCGTGCAGAAATGACAGCGATGCTCCAGACCTTTGGGAAATAGAATCCGCTTTGCCAATGGGAGAGGAAATCCTTTCTGAATCCATCAAAGAAAAACGAAACACCCGATTTGAGTGGAATGAACCTCAAATCGGGTGTGTTCTTTTGTTCTGCAAACCAGATGGAACGATGTGCTCCCGTTCTCGGATGTCTGTGATAGGACAGCAAGATGGATTCTATCAGGGAGCGACAACAGAATCAGGATTCCCGTCCAGTGGGGTCGATATACTCATTGCCATACTGCCCGGTGGTCTCTTTGATCTGGTAGGCACGGTTGGCATATTCAATGAAATCGGGGTCATGCTGCTTTTCGTAGGGGATGTATGGCTTGCCCTTTTCACGGATGCGCAGGTTGAAGTGCTTCATCTTGTTGCGCAGGAAGGCTGCCTGGTTGCGCATCTCCTGGCTGGAGGCGTCAGACTCCTCACTGATGGCTGCGTTGCTGGTGGCGGCTGCGGTAATCTGTGCCACAGCTTCGGAAACCTGCTGGATGCTCTTCATCTGTTCGGAGGACAGACCGGACACCTGCTCTACAATCTCAATGATTTTGCTGACTTTTTCGTTGATTCCCTCAAAAATGGCTGCGGACTCGGTGGCAATGTTGGTGCCGTATTCCGTCTGTTTGATGCTGTTTTCAATCAAAGCACGGCTCTCCTGTGCCGCTTCTGCACTTTTCATGGCCAGTGCCCGCACTTCGTCCGCTACCACCGCAAAGCCCTTGCCGGATTCCCCAGCCCGGGCTGCCTCAATGGCTGCGTTCAATGCCAGAATATTGGTTTCAAAGGTGATGTCGTCAATGGTTTTCATGACGGTGGCAATCTTCTGGGAGGCATCCCGCATATGGATAACGGAGTCGCACAGCACCTTCATATGCTCATTGCTGGTCTGAAGGTCAGTCTCAATGGCCTTGGTGATTTCATAGGCGGCCTGTGCCTTTTCGTCATTGAATTGAATCATCTGGTTGACATGCTTCATCTCGTCAGACAGGTTCTGGGCTGCCCCTGCCTGGGTGGTGCTGCTCTCTGCCAGCATGTGGCTGGCATTGGCAATTTCGTCTGCCCCGGCTGCTACCGAGTGGGCAGAATGGACAATCTCATTGAACATAATGTCGTTGGATTGCACCAGGCGATAGAGGCTCTTGCCCAGGCTGTCACGGCTGGAGCGGATTTTGACAAAGGCAGTCATATCGCCGTCGGCAATGCGCTGCACCACGGCCACATTCTCACGGATGTTGTCTGCCATCTTATGGAATGCGGAAATCATCAGACCAACCTCGTTGTCTGCGTTTTCCTTCTCCAGTTTGATGAGGTCATCGGTGGCAACGCTCAAATCCACTGCGCCCAGGGACAGGTTTGCAGACCAGTCTGCCACCATCATCACTGGTGTGGCAATCTGGTCCGCCAGCTTCTTGCCAAACAGGTAGGAGACCAGGCTGATGGCAATCACAGCAATGACAATAACGACCGTGATGGCAGTCATCATGGTGCGGAAACTGCGTGTATTCTGTTCAATCTGGGAGGCATAGGGGCGGTCAATGCTGTACAGACCCTCAATGACTTCGGAGGTCTTGGGGTCCAGTTCCTCAAAGAACCGGTCAACCGCTGCCTCTTTGTCCCGCTCACGCAAGGTCAGCAGTTCTTGGGCAATGCTGTGGATTTCGTCGTGGGTCTGGGTAATTTTCTGTACAGTGGCCATGATTTCGTCGGAGGTGCCACTGTTCATATACTCGGTCAGCCATTTGCCAAAGGAACAGGTTTTGGAATCCAGGCTGCCTGCAAAGGAGTTCCCACTTTCCAGGCTGCGGATCAGGTCAGACCGCCACTGGTAGTGGGAGTAGATGGTATTGGAGATGTCTGCCCGTTCTGCGTCCAGACTTGCCATATTCCCATAGAAGGAAGACAGCATACCCAGAGCAACAATGACAACAACCCCCAGCACGGCAGAGGACAGGATGATTTTCATGTATCCATCCAAAATCCGTCTGCGGATGCTTTTTTTGACCTTGGTGCTCGATTGTGTTTTTTCCATGATGGTTCTCTCCTTTTCAAATCTGTACCCCAATTTCTCATCTGGTCTAAAAGGAACCGCTCACCCAGGACATCCCAACCCACACGCGTGCCTCCCACGGTTGGACCATCCCAGAGAACGGATACAGTGACAATATTTGTGCGCCTATTCTACCACAGGAATCCATGATTTTCAAGTCGGTGGATGTATATTTAAACAAGAATTCTGCAAAAAATTTTGGAGTTCCCCTGCGGGTGTTGGAACATGTGTATCAATATCCTGTGGGGGGCACAGCCCACATAAATGGGAGGCAGGGCGGCATATGTTGTGGTACAGGGAGGAGGTAAGGACCGTGGGACCTGGCATTCCAATGGACAAAAGCAGGGCAGCTGCCCAGCAGCTGGCTCACAGTTGGCAAGGGGAGGGGGCCCCCTGCTGGTTTTTCTGTGGGGCGACCCCGGTGCAGGTGCGGTTTCAGCCAGAGGGGGAGCCGTTCCAGGACATCGTACGCCGCTATTTGCAGCAGTGGGGCGTGGGATAGGGATGGCACGCATCCGGCGCAGCCCTTCCGGGGGCAAAGGGGTACAACAGGAACCGGTGTGGCAGGTGGGCATCTATATCCGCCTGTCCCGGGAGGATGGGAATGAGGAGAGCGAGAGCATCACCAACCAGAGAAAAATTTTGCTGGAACAGCTCCCAAATTACCTGGAAGGGGGCTATGGCAGGGTGGAGGAGTACATTGACGACGGGCGCACTGGCACATCAGATGACACGCGCCCCGCCTTCCTCCGGCTGGTGGCAGAT
>CALWON010000132.1 GCA_944383165.1 uncultured Oscillospiraceae bacterium | reverse complement strand
CTCTAGCATGAATGAAATCAGCCAGCAATGAAGGCATCCTCAATGATATCCTCCAGGTGCTCCATGTTCATATACTGCTGCCCCATTGGGAGTTATCTACATGTCATAACTATGCATAGACCAGCATGAGGGCAAAGTTGCCGTCCGGGAAGCTCCCCACCACACAGGTGCAGCGACAGATCTCCCAGTTCAACCTCTCAATGACATTGTTGGTGCGGATATAAGTCCAGTATTCACTGGGAAAATCAAAATAGATAAGTATCTCCTCGATACCATCCTCCACTTTCTTAACTACCTCTTGCAGCTTCATGGAGTGTATCTCCTCCACCACAGTTTTGACCTTCTCCCATTGTCCTGTAGCACCCACCACATTGAATCCCTCAAAATTTCACTTAAATACTAAGTTAAATGTTATGACTCCGATAATATTGAGATAAGTTCTATGGAGTTGCAACTATGCCCCTCCCGGCGAGGGAGCCCGTCCCCATAGGGGATATGATAGACTACTGCTTGCCCAATAAGAGGCAATGTGGTAGTCTATCTATATAGGGAAATAAGACACCATCCCAAAAGGAGGGAACAATCAAAATGAAAGAAATATCTGTTACTGTTACTTTTGGTATTGGCAACGAGATTCATAATCATGATTTGGAATACCGTGAAACTTTACATCATGTACATACTCGGGAAGATGGTGTGATTGAGCTTCTACCTTATCGTTCTTATCAGGAACAGATCAATGAACTCATGAAACCCTACATTGATGATTACAATAACGAACGAGACAAACAATACCATAAGGTGTGGAAACGATACAACAATGGAGAAATAAAGACAAAACCCAGAAAACGTGACTATAAACATCTGGGATATGATTACTATACAGAGCACAAGGATGATGAATACTACAACCAACGAACAAAACGAAAAGAACCTTTGCCAATTTTTCGAAGTATCATCCTTGGAATTGGAGACAGAGCTGATCGAAAGAAAAGAAAAATCTCAGAGGAACAAGCACTGAGAATCTTTCAGAAAACTATAGTTGAGTTTCAAAAGGACAACCCATTACTCCATGTTCTAGGAGCTGCTGTCCATCTGGATGAGGATGGATTCTACCATTGTCATTTAGATTTCAAGCCTCTTTATGATAAAAATCAAAGCAAATCCAGAGGTCTTGCCGTTGGTATTAGTTTTGAAGAGGCATTGGAACAAAGTGGGTACTTGCCAGAACAATCTATTATTAACGGTCGTGATAAGGCACCCATTCGCTTTAATGCACTTCGAAATAAGATATATCGAACAATGGAAAAGGCTATGGTAGCAGAAGGAATACATCTACAGTATGGTATCAGTGCCATAAAGGAACCCAAAAAGGATAGTAGTCGAAATCAGTCATTGGAAGCTTGGCAAGCTACTCAAGATGCTGCACGAGAGATACAACACCAAAAAAATATAGCTTTAGATGTCATTGGTCAAGATTCTGTTAGTCCATCAGAGTTAAAAGAAGCTATGGAAGCAGTACAAAATATGACCAATACACTTCAGAAAGTGGAGGAGAGTCCATTAACATTAAGCCGAAGGGGATATAAAGTTACATTTAAACTTTTTGATCAGATGAAAACAATGCTTCAGCAAATGCAGAAAGTTATAGGTTCTTTAATTCATGAAATTAATACACTAAAATCAAAATTAGACTATTATAAACCATTCAAACAACGCGCAATCAATGCCGAAGAGCAGGTTAAGAACCTGCGTGAGGAATATCTTTCTGAATATAGAATCAGAAGTAAATTAGAAAGTGAAAATCGGTATCTTCAACAAGAAAATACTCAACAAAGGAACTATATGGCTCACATAAAATGGAAAGACGGACACAGTGTTCTGGAAAGCTATGAATTATCTATGAAACATGAAAAACAAACTCAACAAAGAGATCGATAAATCATTCCATGGAAAACCAGGACAGTTCCTTATGAGAACTGTCCTGGTTTTCCATACTCATCTAAAATTCCAGCCAACTTTATTCTTTCAATTGTAGATTTAAGTCTAATTGTAAAACTTATTTTCGCAACTTTTTTCCCCTCTTTTATAGGCTGATATTCTACAAATACATCTGTTAATCTATTTATTTCTTCTACTGCAGGAAGCAAGGCTCTTTTCATTACATCGGTATATAACTTGTAATTTGCATCAAGTTTCTGTTTTAACTCATTCAAAGAAAGAATAAACTCATAAGTCTCGAACTTATTGTAATAATAAGAATACAATAACTCATACAGTCTGATACTATATTTTGACTTCATTTTAGCTGTGTAATCAAATTCTATTTTGGTGAAATTGTTTTGTAAATATAGAATATATGGAGTCATCATTTCGTTAAATAAAAATGTAATCTTCCCATTTTCTATCTTAACATACTTAAACCAAATTAAAGCCTCTTTTTTTCCATTTTGTCGTTTAATCCACTTAAAGCCAAAGTCTTGAATTGCCTTTTCTAAATGCTTATAACTTCTTCCTCCTGGCTCGTCTATACCACAAGCTAGACAGAAGTCCTTTACTGATACTTCCAAAGGTTGAAAACCTTCATCCCATGGCTTAAGTTGTGCTACCAAATACATACAAATTTTCTGTTGTTGTGCTGTAAATGGGCATTCAAAATTCTGGATTAAGTCATTAGATTTTCTAGCAATTAATTCTATATTTTCAGTCATAACACAGAACCACCATTTTTGAAATTTAATAACATTTTATTTAACTATGTCATATTTGTCAAGAGCCATAAAAACACACGCAGATGGTACAAACGCCATAGTTGGATGGTACAAATGCCATAGTTGGATGGTACAAATGCCATAGTTAGAAGCACAACACCTTATATATAAAATAAAATAAAATAAAATATTTATAAAATGGTTGCTTCGCAATCCGCACCTCACAAAGAAAAATTTTTTTTGCAACTTTTTTCAAATATTCTTTTCCCAACACAACTAAAAATCCAGTAGGCGTTTTTACTCTACAAACTTTTCCATTAAGTCTTACATATCAAAGTGCTAGAGTTATAATACAACAGAAAACAGCAGCAACATAAAACACTTGAAACTATCTTCAGATCCCTCAAGTATCTAAATGGGACATAGGGACAATAAAACTATATCCATTTTGAGTAATATAGACTATCTTTTAGTTTCACAATTTAAAAAGCTAATTCTCCAAAACAAGAGCAACAATATTAATTTCAAAATATCTATCAATTCAGATATAACACACACTCTATTTATTTCACTGTATAAAACGCATTTAAAAGCCGTATACGCCGTTTTTATATAATACCCCTTATTCCTATATACCTGAGAAATTAAAAGCCTTCTACGAACGTTTATTTTCGCAAAGAAACATAGAAAAGGTGTTGGTTATCATGTATGGAACCTAAAAAATGTAAATTGACAAAAGAAAAAGCGTACACTATAGTGTACATATAAGGAGGTAGATAATATGATGAATACCAATATTACAAATTTTCGCAAGAACATCTTTAATTTCTTGGAGCAAACAATCAAATACAATGAACCAGTGAACATCAGCACAAAAGCTGGAAATGCTGTTATTATCAGTGAGGAAGATTACAATGGATTGATGGAAACAGTGTATCTTTCATCTATTCCACAGCAACGGGAAAAAATTATTGAAGGATTGCATACACCACTTGATGAATGTTTGCCAGAAAATGAGGTGGAATGGTAGTGTACAAAATCGTTTACACGAAAAGGGCAGTAACAGATATACCAAAACTAAAGTCAGCCAAGCTAGATAAAAAGGCTAAAGCCTTAATAGAGTTAGTACGAGAAAACCCTTATCAGACACCTCCACCGTATGAAAAGTTGGTAGGAGATCTTCAAGGAGCATATTCCAGACGTATTAACATCAAACATCGGCTGGTATATGAAGTGCTAGAAAAAGAACAGATAGTAAAGATTATCAGTTTATGGACACACTATGAATTTTAGTAGTAGTTGTTTGAAGTTAGCGATGAAAGATATTAACTGGTTTAATTAGGATAATGATATAACTATATTCTGGAAATATTCGATCATGGCTATGTAATATTTTCAGAGGTGATATTGCAAAGCTATCTGGTCTTTTCATATCAAATTGCTAAAGTTGCATGAGAATATCAAAAATAATATCTAATTGGATGTATCATCAATAAAAACTTAAAGAATATACAGAAATCGAAAATTCCAAAAAAATAATTCATGCAACTACTTATTGCATAAATGTAAACCGCATGTGGTTTACATTTGATTGGTTTTTTCATAAAATTGGAGAAAAAATATGGAGTTAAATACAAAGTTAGTTGCTCTTCGTAAGAAGAAAGGATTATCACAATCAGAATTGGCTGAAAAAATAAATGTATCAAGACAGACAATATCACGTTGGGAAGTAGGGAAAGCACTACCAACCTCCGAGAACTTAAAATATCTATCTCAGATATACAAGGTATCGTTTGAATATTTACTTCTTGAAGATGAAGAGGAAACAGAAGAAAAAATAGCAATTGAGGCAAATGATTTAGGTCAGACAAAAGAAGTAGAACATTCTAAAAAAAGAGTGTATCACAGAACCTACCATATTATGGCAGCTTTAGTTGTAATGATTATTGGGATTGTCATTGCTTTCACAATACATAAAAGTGTAGAGACGAAGCAGAAACAGGAGAACATAGTTGTTATAGAATCCATGGAACAAGATGAAGTATCTGGAAAAATAAAAGAGGAGGAATTTTTTCAAAATGAAATTTAAGAAAGTAGCCTCATTTTTAGTTGCGATTATCGTAATAGCACAGGTATGTATGTTCAATAATGTAGCAGCTGTGGAAAACAGAAATGTTTCCAGAGATATTGAAGTCAATATTGATGGACTGAGAAATGGGACAGTGATCAGTGAAAATGTAGAGACTTTGAATAGCGGCGAAGGGAGGGCGATTAATAAATTTAATTGGAATGTGCAGCCAGGTACAACAAGCAAGGCGTCCACTGCGTTTTCGTTAGAGAATGGTGAAACAGTAGAGATTAACTGTACATTTTCCCCTCAAAAGGCAGACGTAGATTTTGGACTTATTGCTCCCAATGGACTTTTTTACCATGCGGCAGGGAACGATGGTACTTTTAAGTTGACGATTCAGGTGCAGGAAACAGGAGAGTATCATTTAGCAATTCGTAATAATTCAGATGAAATAGTTCAAGTTATGGGATTTGTATATTACTGAAAAAACTTAATAAAAAAGAAAATTAATTGGAAGAAGGGATGATAAGAGTGATGTAATGTAAGGTTTTCATATCAAGGAAAGAACACAAATAGGGAGGAGAAAACATGAAAAAATTTATTTCGCTTTTGACAGTTTGTATGTTGGTGTGTTCACTCACAGTAAATTCTTTTGCAACTGATGTAACAGAGAATTATTATGTAACTACTCATGTTATGTCTGCCGAAGAAACATTTGAAATGTTTTCAACAAAAGCTATGACGAAAACTGGATCTGTACTTTTACGTCAAAATACTTCAGGAACTCAAGGCGTGGCATGCGGAATGTTTACTGCAGATGAAGAGAGTGTTTCTTTTAGATTTACTAGTGCCCCAACAGCAAAAACATACAACATTATTCTTCATGAAGGAGACGAGTATAATCAGGGAAGCCAGGTTGTTGCTCCGTCTGAAGACGTTCCCATTAACAACGGCACCTCGTTCTATGATCTGACGGTAGGAAGTACTTACTACTTTATTGTAAGTTCTGATGATGTATCTGAGGCAGTTACCGCTAAATATGAAATAAAGACGTTCTAAATAACCATTTATTAGAGCCATCGAGAAATTACTATTTGTGATTTCTCGATGGCTCTTTTTTGAGGGTATAACGGTTATTTTCCTGTATATGTTGTTAACTTCCTCGTTTATTTAGGTAGTGTCAAGAGTTTTTCGCACTTTGGTTTGTAAACTCTAGCATGAATGAAATCAGCCAGCAATGAAGGCATCCTCAATGATATCCTCCAGGTGCTCCATGTTCATATACTG
>CALWON010000131.1 GCA_944383165.1 uncultured Oscillospiraceae bacterium | reverse complement strand
CTTGTTCCCTCAAAAATGTCGGTGATGGCTACTCCTAAAATTCTTTTTGCTTACTTTTTCTTTTAAGAAAAAGTAAGAAGGCAAAGAAAACTTTGTAAGGTCTCTGAAGATATGTTTTCCTTGCTGGCAGTCTCAGCGACTTTTCAACCCAATACCCTTGGAAACCTCTACCTCGTTCCCTTTGAAAACCTCAGTGATGGCTACTCCCGAAGTTCTTTTTGCCTACTTTTCCCCTTCTTTCTTTTAGAAAAGAAAGAAGGCAAAGAAAATTTCATAGTAGCTCTTTAGAACTGCTTCCCATACTTGGTACATCTTGCCTCTGAATAACCTCCACCCTATGCTCTTGGAAACAAATACCTTGTTCCCTCAAAAATGTCGGTGATGGCTTCACATGAAGTTCTTTTTGCCTACTTTTTCTTTCAAGAAAAAGTAGGGCAAGAAAAAGGAAGTTAAGAAAAAGCAAGGGAATAGAGCCTGATTTCCTGATGAGCGAGAGCAGGCATCACCGCCCCAAAGGGCTCATAGTAGCAGTTGGGACGGGCAGCAAAGGCACGCAACACCGGTTCCTTCCGTCCCAACGCCTTCCCCCTGTAAATGTGTAGTTCGTCCCCTGCCTCAATGACCACATCCAGCCCAACCATCAACTGGTTTTCCTGTACCTGCTGGGCTGCGGTGTCCGTCAGCTCCAACGCCTTGTGGTCACTGCGGTAACTGCGGTAGAGACGGCACGGGACATTTTCATACACCAGCTTCCGCACCGAAACGGTGAGATGATTCTCCTCCTCCTGTACCGTGCGGTAGACATCCATCCGGTCGGTATACCAGTCTGTATGGTTCATCCTGTCACCTCAAATCACATAACTGCCACCCATTCCCACCAGCTTTGCCCGATTTGCCAGCATCTGCCCGTAGGTGGTGGCATTCAGGTCCCCCCAATCCCCTGTGGCTGTGGTAAGGGTGTCGGTGTCATAGGTTACAGAAGAATCTCCCAATGTGGCAGACTTCACCGCCCCCACTGGCTTCCCCAGTGCTGCCGCCTCTTTGGCTGTCTGGCTGCTCTCCTGATAGGTACTCAGATAGAGGGCAGCATGGTGGGCAACATACAACCCCACCCCATACCGCCAGCTCTCCTGCCATCGGTCCGGCTGTATGGCTGCATTTGCCATTTCTACAAACTGTTCCAGCATGGAAACAGGCACTAAACTGGTGGTTCCATCCTCTCTGGTAAACTGGGGATAATCGGATAAAAACTGTTCTGGGGTGTAAATGCCTGTTCCGCTGGTCAGATTGGCAGCACATTGGCGTATTGCAACAAAATCCATGTTATCTGCCCCCTTTTCTGTTCCTTCTGCTTTTATTTTGGGTGTTCTGTACCTGAAGCACGCCAGCCTGTTGGAGCCGTCTGCCCTGTTTGCAGGTTGCCACCCAGTCAGGGGCAAGCCCAATAAAGTCTCTGGGAGCCTGAAATTGCTGGGTGCGGTCATCGCTGAACACCAGCACCGCCTGTTTGGTTCTGACCAGCATTTCTGTCCCCCCTTTTAGGTATCGCCCCCGATGTTGTCCCAATAGGTGATAGTCTGGGGGTAGAGTACCTGTACTTGGGACACATTCGCCATATAGGCAGTATCAAAACACACATGTTCCACATTGGGACTGGACATCACACGACTCATAGGCACCAGTTCATCCATCTTCACAAATCTGGGGTGATTCACATACACCACCATGCGGTCTGTGTCTCCAACCCCTGCCCCCTTGCACCAGCTTGTGGCACCAATGAACAGGTTTCCACCATTTTTGGAGGAGATATTGTTGTCCATAATGTAATCATAAATGGACTTGGACGCCATATCAGACATTGGGGTATTTAAGAGGTAGGTGTATTCCTCATAGGGAAGTAAAATGTGGTTGGGCAGGGCTGACAGGTCGTATTCCGCCTGCGCCCATGTGGTTGTCAGGGCAGTATTGATATCGTTGAGAATTTCCATTGGGGTTTTTGTAACCCAATTTCCATTTCCGGCTGTGCCGTCTGCCACGGTAGAGGCGAGGGCATCGGGATTGTTGATCAGACCAGTGGTGCCATACTGGGCAAGCCCCACATAGACGTTTTCCTCATTGTGCTTGTCGTAGGCAAGGCGCACCCCATCCAGCAGGAGCTGATCCAGGGAGCGACCAGCAAAATTGGCACGCTGCATATCCTGAAACAGCACACGCAGAGCCACTGCAAACACATGGGCTTTATAAATCCCCTTGTCCATGTTTGCCTGTACCACAGGCAGACTGTTGGCACCACCAGCCTGCACCGCTCCCTCACCAGAGCCGCCTGTCAGTCCATATGCCACGGACATAGCAGACACATAGTCCACCCAGCCGCCGCCAGTCTCAATGGGAATGTCACGGGGATAGGTGACACTGGACAGTGGTTTTCTCAGCAGGCTGTCCCGCTTTTCCAGCTCAGACACCAGAAACGCACCACCGGAGGCAATGCCATTTGCATCCATGGTGGGAATCGCTGTTGATTTGTTTGGTACGGTAAAGGGAATCACCCCACCGCTGGTGACACCTACATTCAGAAAATGGTTCATACAATCACTCCTTGAATCAAACATTTTGACGGTTTAAAATAACCAGTTCTGCCACGTTGCAGCCGTCCACACCGCCGCCCCACTGGCAGTGCTCCAACAGCACACAGTTGCCACCATCCTCCAACGCCTCAAAGCCGCCTACCACTGCGGTAGAGTAGCTGGGGTTTGTGGCAACTCTCACATAGACTTTTCCACCGGCTGACGGGGTGCCACGCTGACACACCACCTGAATGGAACCACGCTGAAAGAGGCTCACCGGGTCATTGGGTGCATACTGTCCCACACTCTGATTCTCATAGGAGAGCTGGGACTTCATCTGACGGGCTGCCACTCCCACAAATTCCGCTGCGGTACTGCCCTCTCCCATAGGCACAACCTGATTCTTATTTCGTTTCATGGGGGTACCAAATGCCACAGGGACCTCACCGCCCAGCGGAGCCGTAGTGACAATCATATCAGGTTGACGGGCATAGGAGCCAGCAAAGCCGTTGGGCATGGTCTTTCCAATGGTTTGAACGTTCATAGGGTTAAACCTCCTTCATGGTGTGGGGATTTCTGGCTGCGTAGGCACTGTGTGCCTGCTGACAGGCGGTTTCATAGCTGACGGCATTGGGTCTTGCCCCGTGGCTTGCGCTGTCCTGTGCCGCTTTCAGCAGGGAGCCCATGCCGTTAGAAGTCCCCAATGTGTCAAAAATGGCATTGGAAATCCGCTTGCGCTCCTCCTGGTTTTGCAGTTCTGCCACCACAGGGCGCAGCTGTTCCACCAGCTTGCACAGGGCTGTTTTGGTGGCGCTGTCCAGATGTTCCTCCCCCACAATGGTACAGGGGTCGGGCAGACGGTCGGGGACTTCCTGTTTGGGCTGCTTTTCCTCCAGCAAGGCAAGGATTCTGTCCAGTTTCTGACTGTCGGTCATGGTATGTTCTGTTGTAAGCTGGTGTTTGGGTTCCTCCTCTCCGGCTGGGATACCCAGAGCAGTGAGCAGGGTGTTCATCAGGTCTGACATAGTATTACATCCTTTCTCCCCGTTTGGGGCGTTGTCTTGTATGGCGACATGGGCACCAGCCCGTCCCTGTGGGACGATTGCCACATGGTTGCCTCGAATTTGGGTCTGGCGGTAGCCCTCCGCCACTGGCTCATAGATACAGGTATAGCCACAGGACACCTGCCGCACCTTGCCGGACTGGATTTCCTCAATCAGATGGGGGTCTTTGATAATCAAATCTGCATAGGTATAGGCTCCCTTCTGTCTCACGTTGGTTACATGCCCTTTGGAGTACATGGCGTAGTTTTCGGTATTCAAAAATTCCGCTGGGTGGTAGTAGGTCACATCTTTTCCCTCAAAGCTGGCTAAGGTTTTGGGGTCGAACACGTCCTCAGGGTGGCGGATGACCTGCACCACCCTCTTTGGGTCGCCCGGTAACTCCAACTCGCCAGCCCTGTAATTTTGCGTACCGGTGCGGTTGATGGGTACGCTGTGACAGATTAGGTAGCCCTCTGGGGTTTTGCTCATATGTGGGCTGAGTTTTGTGCCATAATATCCTTTTCCCATTCTTCCTCCTTTCCCTTCCTTTCTTTTGAAAAAAGAAAGGAAGCAAAGAAAATTTCAAGAGGTCTCTGAAGATACATTTTTAGAAAAAACAACTGCTCCACTCTGTAAGAACTTTTGTGTGGTCTCTGAAGCGAACTTTCCTTTGCTGGCAGTTTTAGCGGCTTTTCCACCCAATGCTCTTGGAAACCTCCATGTCGTTCCTACCAAAAATCTTGGTGATGGCTACTCCTGAAGTTCTTTTTGCCTACTTTTTCTTTCAAGAAAAAGTACGGTTTCTGCCTTAAGCTTTTCAATCTCTGCCTGTTCTTTTGCGGTAGGTGTCCAGAGGGAGGGGAACTCCACTTCCACCCCTTCGGGCACCACACCAAAGGTAGACATACACACAATGGGCAGCAACTTCTCCAAAACCGGACGCAACTTACTCTCCCGCAGGGTGTCCACATAGTCATAGTAATTTCTCAAATCACTTTCCCCTGTGGCGTTCATCCCATCGGGAGACCGCCCAAACAGCTTGGTCATGGGATAGTGGGACGCACCACACAAATTCAAACACATAGCCTCATAGACTTCCTTCAACCCTGCAAAGGAATAGGAACTTGTTGTAATGCTGTCCCCCTTGTTCACAAGCTGCACCCCGTAATTGGAGCGCATGACAGATTGTGCCTGCAACACATTCCAAAACCGCCGCTGCTGCTCCCCACTGCCCAGAGAAAACAGCTGCTCTAAGTTCTGTACCTCCATAGTGCTCAAATTCGCCTGAAAGGTCAGGGCTGCCATGTTGGCAGATACATTGTCATGTGCCACCACATCCTGATAGATGGCTTC
>CALWON010000130.1 GCA_944383165.1 uncultured Oscillospiraceae bacterium | reverse complement strand
TTGATTTATTGGTGGACATCTGCCAGCGGAACCACATTCCAGAACTACGGTGGTGTGGGGATCAAAGCCTAGTTGGGCAGACAGACAAGCAGAACATGACTGTCCACCGCTGGTTTGCAGCCAAAGCCTGCCCGGGGGACTGGCTCTATCAGCGGCATGGGCAGATTGCAGCAGAGGTCAACCGGAGATTGAAAGGAGAAGTGGACATGACAAAAGAGGAAGTGAAGGCACTGGTTTTAGAGGTGCTCTCTGAGGTGGAGGCAAACAGGGCAGCCCAGCCAGCCAGTGACTGGGCAGTTCAATCACAGGTGTGTTCCAGAGCGGCACAGGCAGGGTTTACCGACGGCACACGCCCCAGAAGCTATGTCACCAGGGAGGAAGTGAACACCATGCTGCTGGCAGTGCTGGGGCAAGTGACATAAAAAAATTGCCCACATCCCGTTTGTACAGGGGTGTGGGCAATGGGGGATACCTTATTATATAAGGAAGGGTGGGTAGATGTAAAAATTCCTGAACCCCCCGCCATGCAGGGAACTCAGGAATTTTTGAAAAGGACTTACCGCTGGAGCAGGTGAGGGGAATCGAACCCCCGTGTTCAGCTTGGGAAGCTGACATTCTGCCATTGAACTACACCTGCACCTCAATCCTCCCATACTATAGCATACTTTAAAACAGAATGCAAGGCCTATCTGAAAAAAAGACAGGGAAGAATGGGGCGGAAAAGAGGAAAAATGTGTGCATCAAAGGAAATCAATGGAAAAAGAACAGGAAAAATCACTGCCGTTTTGCACATTTCGTAAAAAGTGGCTAAAGGAGCACAGGAAAATATAGTGAAAATTGCCCTTGTAATCGGCAGGGATATTAGTTACAATGTGGTAACAAAAGTAACAGACGTTGCTTTTGGTGTCACATATGTTGACATAATTTGTAACTAATAGGAGTGATACAATGACACGAAAGCTGTTTTCGCTGGTGCTGGGCAGCTTTACCGTCCTTCTTCTGATGGGAGCTGGCGTGGAGGATTCCACCGCAACAGAGCAGTTGCAGGAGCAATCTGAACAACAGGTACAAAGTCAGGTAGCAATGGTGTCTGCCGTAGCAGGGACCAAGGCATTTGATTTAGGTCAGGAGGAGCTCACAGACACAGAGGTGGCAGAGGATGCAGTCGATGAGGCAGAAGGTGCGGAGACACAGGCACAGAGCGTCGCTACCACCACACAGGCTAGTGCAGCTGAGACGGGAGCCATTCAGTACAGCGAAACGACTTATGTGCCTTTGGTACCTATGGCAGAACGACTGGTATCTGGTGCCACCGTGGCATGGGATACCGGCAGCCAGACGGTAACAGTGCAAAGTGCTGCACTGAACATGACTGCCAAGGTTGGGCAGCAATATGTAGTGGCAAATGACCGCTATCTCTATGTAGCAGATGGGGTACAGATTCAGAATGGTCAGGTGACTGTTCCCATGGGAGTGATTGCAAAGGCATTTGGTGCCAATGTGTCCACCGACCCAGCCACTGGGGGACAGGTCCTCACCGCTGGCAGCGGGACCATCCAGTCCGGCAGCCAGTATTATGACAGTGAGGCAATGTACTGGCTCTCTCATGTGATTTATTCCGAGAGCGGCAATCAGTCTCTGGAGGGACAGATGGCAGTGGGCAACGTGGTACTCAACCGTGTGGCAAGCCCCATTTTCCCCAACAGCATTGAGGGGGTACTGGCACAGAAGAACCAGTTTACCACCTACTATACCGGAGCCATTCAAAACTGCAACCCCAGCGACATGAGCATTATTGCAGCCAAGCTGGTGCTGGATGGCGGCGTGGTGGAGGAAGTACGCAATGCCATGTACTTCGATTCTGCCAACAGCAGTTGGGCATCCCGTAACCGCACCTGTATTGCCACCATCGGCAATCACAGATTTTATCTGTAAACACAAAAAATGGAATGATATTCTATCTAAAAAGAGGGAGAGCAGAGACACTTGTCTCTGTTCTTCCTTTTTTTCTGGTGAGGCAGAACGGAAAAAAATGAATTTTGGGGGTTTTCATTTTGTATATTCATGTATATAATAGGGAGTATGAGTGGAAAGACTACATAGGAGGAATTGGAACATGACAAGAAGCGACGCAAGACATATTGCCGTCCATATGATTTTTTCTCTAGGTTTTGGCACAGAAAAGGTGGATACTGTGCTGGAACAGGAGCTGAATAAGGAACGTTTTCACGAATTAAGCGAGGAACTGGGGCTGTATGGGCAGTATCCCAACGCAAAACAGGAGACTTATATCCGTAATCTGGTAAAAGGTGTCTTTGTCCACGGACCAGAACTGGATGAATATATCGCAAAGTATGCAGTGGGCTGGTCTTTTGAGCGCATCCCCAGAATGGCAGCGGCGATTATGCGCACAGCCATGTATGAAATTCTCTATCTGCCAGAGGTACCCAATGCGGCAGCCATCAACGCAGCGGTGGAGCTGTGCAAGGAGTACGAGCCAAAAGAAGTGGTGTCCTTTGTCAACGGCATTCTGGGAACCTTTGTCCGCACCGAGTTTCAGGATACCCCACCCAAGCCAGAAAAGACCACAGAGGAGGAGTGAGCCATGGTGGTACTGGGCTTTGATACCAGTAACTATACCACTTCAGTGGCTCAGTTCGATGGGCAGCAGGGGGAAAACCACAGCCGTCTGTTAGAGGTGCGGAAAGGAGAACTGGGACTACGGCAAAGTGATGCCCTGTTTCAGCATGTGAAGCAGCTTCCCACGTTGGCAGCCGGATTTTCCGGGGAAAAGCCAGTGGCAGTGGGGGCAAGCACCAGACCCAGAGCGGTGGAAGGCTCCTACATGCCCTGTTTTCTGGCTGGCAGCAGTCAGGCACAGGTTCTCTCCCAGGTGGAGGGCATCCCCTTTTATGCCTTTTCCCATCAACAGGGGCACATTGCAGCGGCGGCGTGGTCGGCAGGTCGGCTGGATTTGCTCTCGAAACCCTTTTTGGCGTGGCATTTGTCCGGCGGAACCACAGAGCTGTTACTGGTCACACCCAATCAGGATGGAGTGACCGTGGATGAGCAGATTTTAGGTGGCACACAGGACATTTCCGCAGGGCAGCTCATTGACCGCACTGGCGTTTTGTTGGGCTGTGCCTTTCCGGCTGGAAAAGCCATTGACGCACTGAGCCAGCAGGCAACCAAAAAGAGCAAGTTCAAAGTTAAATTGCATGAGTTGACTTTTTCCCTGTCCGGTATGGAAAATAAGGTCAAGGAAATGGCAGCCAGAGGGGAAGCACCGGAGAATATGGCGTGGTTTGTGCTGGATACCATCAGTGATGTGGTGTTGAGAGCCACACAGGAAGCCTTGAGCCGCTACCCCAATCTGGAAATTTTGTGTTCTGGCGGTGTGGCATCCAACTCCCACCTCAGGGGGGAGTTTGCAAAGCTGGGAGCTGTGTTTGCAAAGCCAGAATTTTCTATGGACAACGCCATGGGGATTGCCATTTTGACCCACCGAGCAGCCCAAAAAGATGGGATTTTGTAAGGTTTTGGGCTTATTCCCTCAAAAGGAGGTCAGGTTGTGAGTACATGGGGCAACACAAAGCTCACCCCCACACAGGTGGCGCAGTACATCAAAAGTATGCTGGACCGTGACCGGATGATGTCAGCGGTGACGGTGCAGGGGGAGTTATCCAATCACAAGGTCTATGGTCCCGGGCACCACTATTTCACCCTGAAAGATGGGGAAAGTGCCCTAAAAGGGGTCATGTTTCTTCGGGAAGCCAAGTCCCTGCGGTTTCGCCCGGAAAATGGAATGCAGGTGGTGTGTACCGGACGTGTGACCGTCTATCCACGGGATGGGCAATACCAGCTCTACTGTGAGAAAATGGAGCCGGACGGCATAGGGGATTTGTATCTGGCATATGAGCAGCTCAAAGAGCGGCTGCGCCAGCAGGGATTGTTTGATTCAAGACACAAGCAGCCCCTGCCCAGAATGCCCAGACGGGTGGCACTGATTACCTCCCCCAGTGGGGCAGCGGTGCGGGACATGATACGGATTCTCAACACCAGATGGCCCATGACAGAGGTATTTGTGGTGCCTGTCCGAGTGCAGGGACAGGGGGCAGCCAATGAAATTGCCGCAGCCATTGGCTGGGCAAACCGCCATCAGGTGGCAGATTTGCTGATTGTAGGACGTGGCGGCGGCTCTCTGGAGGACTTGTGGGCATTCAATGAAGAAGTGGTGGCATATGCCATCCACCGCTCCCAGATTCCCACCATTTCCGCAGTGGGGCACGAACCGGATGTGGCACTCTCCGACTTTGTGGCAGACCGTCGGGCTTCCACCCCGTCCAATGCGGCGGAATTGTGTGTGCCGGACCAGAACGAGTGCAGACAGTATCTGACTCAGTTGGGGGTACGGATGGAACAGGCAATCCAGCGGCGGCTGTCCATCGGTGGGCAGCGGCTCCACCCGTTGCAGGTGAGAATAGAACAGGCGTTTGTGGGAATGGTGAACCAGAACCGCCAGAAGATGCACCTTTTGGGCACAAGACGGGTACTCACCGACCCCAAAGCCTATTTTCAGGATAAATGGGTGCTGTTGGAGCACCAGCAGAAGCGACTGGAGGGGGGTATGGGCTTGACCATGCAGCGCAACCGCCAGCGGCTGACCAGATTGGCAGCCACGCTGGACGCCATCAGCCCTCTGAAAGTGCTGGGGCGTGGCTATGCCATTGCCCAGACAGAACAGGGTGAAATTCTCAGCCGTGTTTCCCAGGTAGAGAAGGGAATGCCCTTTACCTTGCGCCTATCGGATGGTCAAGTGGACTGTCAGGTGCAGGATTAAAATTTACAAGGAACATTTGTTTTTGAATCGAAGGAGGAAACCACAATGGCGGAGCATCAGACGTTTGAGCAGTCTATGCGCAGGCTGGAAGAAATCGTAGGTCTGTTGGAGCGGGGGGATGCCCCTCTGGAACAGGCAATGAGTCTCTTTGAGGAGGGAGCTTCCATTTTGCGTGTGTGCAATACCATGCTGGATGAGGCAGAGCAGAAAGTGACGCTGTTGACCGCTGGTGCAGACGGCACCCCACAGGCACAGCCATTCCAGAGGGAGGAATGAGGCATGGAGCAACTGGAACGCTACCGTGTCATGGTGGAGGACTATCTGAAAACCCATCTGTCCCAGAAACCTGCCTATGGCAGTCTCATTGAGGCGATGAACTACTCCCTGTTGGCAGGAGGAAAGCGGCTGAGACCGGTGTTGACCCTTGCGGTGTGCGAGATGTGCGACGGCAGGGCGGAGCAGGTGCTCCCCTTTGCCTGTGGAGTGGAGATGGTACACACCTACTCCCTGATTCATGATGACCTGCCCTGTATGGATGATGACGATTTGCGGCGGGGAAAGCCCACCAGCCACAAGGTCTTTGGGGAGGCAATGGCAGTACTGGCAGGGGATGCCCTGTTGACGGGTGCGTTTGAAAGTCTGTCCCAGGCAGAATTACCGCCGGAACAGGTAGTACAGGCGGTGCAGTGTCTTGCAAGTTGTGCCGGCTGTGCTGGTATGGTGGGTGGACAGGTTTTGGACATGGACGGAGAGGGGCACGCCCTGAGCCGTCAGGAACTGGAGACATTACAGAGCCTGAAAACAGGGGCACTGATTCAGGCGGCAGCCGAACTGGGGTGTATTGGCGCAGGCGGCAGCCAAGCCCAGCGGCAGGCAGTGGCACACTATGCCCAGTGTTTGGGCAGGGCATTTCAGATACAGGATGATATTCTGGATGTGGTCAGCACCAGTGAGGCACTGGGAAAGCCGGTGGGTTCCGATGTGGCAAACGACAAATCCACCTTTGTGGGACTGCTGGGGCTGGAGGAATGCCGTGCACTGGTCCAACAGTTGACACAGGAGGCAGTGGAGGCTTTGGCAATGTTCCCAAACAGGGAGTGCCTTGTCACCATTGCCCAGCAGATGGCACAGCGCACCCATTGAGAGTGGGTGATAATTGATAGGTAATAATTAACAGGCAATAATTAACAGGTAATAATTAACAGGTAATTGTAGTCTCGCTACCTATTACCTATTACCTACTACCTATTACCCATTAAATAATAGGTTAGAGAGAGGAGGCAGACCGGATGAGAGGCTTTTTGGGTGGAAATCTCACCTTAAGTTTGGCAGTGATTGGGTGGTTTTTGGCGCAGGTATTGAAAACCCTGACCAACTTGATTACCACAAGGGAGCTGGATTGGAAACGACTGGTGGGCAGCGGTGGTATGCCCAGTTCTCACTCCGCCTTTGTGTGTGCAGCAACCACTGCCATAGCGGTACAGTGCGGTCTGCATAGCCCAGAATTTGCGCTGGCAGTGGTGGTATCACTGGTGGTGATGTACGATGCCTGTAATGTGCGCAGGGCAGCAGGAGAACAGGCAAAAGTGTTAAACTACATGATGAAGCATCTGGATGAGCTGTCCCCCACCATGATGGAGGAGGGCTTAAAGGAGCTGTTGGGGCATACACCCCTTCAGGTGGTGATGGGTGCCATCTTGGGAATTGCAGTGGGACTGGCAGGAACCATACTTTTATGAGTGAAGAAACGGGGGATGCAGCGTGTCAGACGGGCAGAAGACGATAAACCGCCGCTCTCTGAAGAAC
>CALWON010000129.1 GCA_944383165.1 uncultured Oscillospiraceae bacterium | reverse complement strand
TGGAGTCCCTACAGGACGTGTTTGATTTTGAGGAGCTGGAACAGTTCGACCAGCGTGTGAAAGGGGTGGTCCCCGAGGCGGTGTACGATGTAGAGCCAAAGGTGGACGGGCTTTCTGTGGCGTTGGAATATGAAAATGGGCTGTTTGTGCGGGGTGCAACCCGTGGAGACGGGCAGATTGGAGAGGATGTGACAGAAAATCTGAAAACCATTCGCTCCATTCCCTTGAAAATTGAGGATGCACCTCCACGGCTCATTGTCCGTGGAGAGGTGTACATGCCCAAAACCGTGTTTGAGCAACTCAACGAGCAGCGGGACAAGCTGGGGGAGACTCCCTTTGCCAACCCCAGAAACGCTGCCGCTGGCTCTCTGCGACAGCTTGACCCCAAAATTGCCGCCTCCCGTCGGCTGGACATTGCGGTATTCAATGTGCAGCTCATTGAGGGGGTGGAATTTGCAAGCCACACCGAATCGCTGGACTATTTGCAGCAGAAGGGATTCAAGATGATTCCCCGTGTGCTGTGTGAGACGGTGCAGCAGGTGGAGGAGCAGATTGCAGCCATTGGAGAGGGGAGAGACCAGTACCCCTTTGATATTGATGGGGCAGTGGTGAAAGTGAACCATCTGGCACAGAGAACTAGACTGGGCAGCACTGCCAAATTCCCACGGTGGGCAGCGGCCTATAAATATCCACCAGAGGTGAAGCCATCCAAACTGATTGACATTGTGGTACAGGTGGGGCGGACTGGCGTTTTGACCCCAAAGGCAGTATTGGAGCCAGTGCGTCTGGCTGGAACTACTGTGACCAATGCCACATTGCACAATCAGGATTTTATCACAGAAAAGGATATTCGCATTGGAGACACTGTATTGGTGCGTAAGGCTGGGGAAATTATCCCAGAGGTGCTGTCTGTGGTACAGGAGAAACGACCAGAGGGCACAGTGCCCTATCACCTGCCCGACCACTGCCCTGTGTGTGGCGCAAAAGTGGAGCGGGAGGAGGACGGGGCACATATGCGGTGTACCGGAACAGAATGCCCTGCCCAGCTTCTGCGGTTCATTGCCCATTTTGCCAGTCGGGATGCTATGGATATTGACGGCTTGGGGATTGCAGTGGTGGAAAATTTGGTCAACGCTGGTCTGGTGCAAAGCCCCAGCGACCTGTATTTTCTGGATGGGGACAAGGTGGCAGCCTTGGACCGCATGGGAAAACGGTCTGCCCAGAAACTGCTGTCTGCCATTGAGAAATCCAAGGAAAACGACCTGTCCAAGCTGATTTTTGCCTTTGGTATCCGTCAGGTGGGGCAGAAGGCTGGAAAAATTCTGGCTGCCCACTTTAAAACCCTGGAGGCGTTGCAGAATGCCACAGAGGAGGAGCTGTGTCAGGTCAACGATGTGGGAGCCATTACCGCAAAAAGCATTGCGGACTGGATGGTAAACCCACAGAGCCAGCATCTGATTGCCCGTCTGAAAGAGGCAGGGGTCAACATGACCGCAGCGGAGCAGGGCAGCGACCAGCGATTTGTGGGCAAGACCTTTGTGCTCACTGGTTCTCTGGAAAAGTTTACAAGAGACGAAGCCACAGCCATGATTGAACAGCGCGGGGGCAAGGCTTCTTCCTCTGTATCCAAAAAAACCACCTATCTGGTGGCAGGGGAGGCGGCAGGCTCCAAGCTGCGCAAGGCCCAGGAACTGGGGATTCCAGTTTTGACCGAGGACGAGTTTTTGGCGTTGATGGAGTGAGTGCCAGATGAAAAAGGGATACTTCTATATTGCGGTTGCAGTGGTGATGTTCAGCACCTTTGAAGTGGCACTGAAATACATTGCCGGTCAGGTCAATGCGGTACAGCTCACCTTTACCCGCTTTTTCATCGGGTTTCTGTTTCTGGCTCCCTTGGCGTATCACACTCTGAAAAAACGGGGCAATCGGCTTACAGGGGGCAGCCTTGCTGCCTTTGCCCTGCTGGGTCTGGTGGGGATTGCCATCTGTATGCCCCTCTATCAGCTGTCTGTAAACTACATTGATTCCGGCGTGGTGGCGGTGCTGTTTAGCTGTAATCCGGTGTTTGTGACCTTTCTGGCGTTTTTGATATTAAAAGAGCCCATCAAGGGACGGCACATCATTGCCCTTGTGCTGGAAATTGTGGGAACAGTTGCTATTATCAAGCCCTGGGAGACCGAGTTAAACCTGTTTGGGGTGGCACTGATTTTAAGTGCAACCATCCTGTTTTCCCTGTATGGGGTCATGGGCAAACGGAAAGTGGCACAGTATGGGGGAGCGGTTGTCACCTGCTTTAGTTTTCTGTTTGGCAGTCTCATCATTCTGGTGTTGATTTTCTGCACCCATATTCCAGCCGTTGCGGATGCCATTACAGGGGCTGGACTGCCCAACTTTGCCAACATCCCCATTTTCTCCGGCTATACGCTGGAAAACCTGCCCTATGTGCTGTATGTGTCCGCCGGTGTGGCTGGTGTGGGGTTCTGCTGCTACTTTGTGGCAATGGAATATGAGCCTGTCAGTGTGGTTTCTCTGGTGTATTTTTTCAAGCCAGCACTGTCTCCCGTGCTGGCGTGGGCATTGCATGGGGAACAGATTTCCTCCAATGTGCTGGTTGGGATTGTGCTCATTGTGGCAGGCTCCTGCTGTGCCATTGTGCCTGGCGTGTTAGAAGCAAAAAAGGGTATGACCTTTGCAAAATTATAAGCAAGAGAAAGGAATGGTTTGTATGCAGCCATCCAAAGTGTATTTTACCAATTTACGCACCAAAATCGGCACCAGCCAACTGGATAAGCTGGAAAAGCTCATCCGTGCCGCTGGGTTTGAGAACATTGATTTTCAGAACAAAATGACCGCCATTAAAATTCATTTCGGGGAACCTGGCAACCTCACCTATCTGCGCCCCAACTATGCCAAGCGGGTGGCAGATGTGATCAAGGAACTGGGGGGACTGCCCTTTCTGACCGACTGCAATACTCTGTACCCCGGCAGACGGAAAAACGCACTGGAGCACATCGAAAGTGCCTATGAAAACGGGTTTTCTCCCTTCTCCACTGGCTGTCAGGTCATCATTGCCGACGGTCTGCGTGGCAATGACGACATCGAAGTGCCTGTGGTGGGCGGTGAGTATGTAGAGACTGCCAAAATCGGTCGTGCGGTGATGGATGCGGATATTTTTATCAGCCTGAACCACTTCAAAGGGCACGAGAATACCGGTTTTGGGGGAGCCATTAAGAACATTGGTATGGGCTGTGGCAGCCGCAGAGGCAAAATGGAGCAGCACGCAGCCGGAAAGCCAGAAGTGAAACAAAATAAATGTGTAGGTTGTAAGCAGTGCTTTGCCCAGTGCGGTCAGGATGCCATTTCCCTACAGGAAAACCGCAAGGCATACATAGACCCACAGAAGTGTGTGGGCTGTGGTCGCTGCATTGCCGCCTGTAATGTGGATGCTATTGTGGCAAAATATGATGCGGCTGTGGAAATGCTCAACCGCAAAATGGCAGAGTATGCCAAAGCAGTGGTGGACGGGCGACCCCATTTCCATATCAGTCTGGTGATTGATATTTCCCCCTATTGCGATTGCCACGGGGAAAATGACATGGCAATTCTGCCCGATGTAGGCATGTTTGCCTCCTTTGACCCAGTGGCACTGGATCAGGCCTGTGCAGATGCCTGTCTGAAGCAGGAGCCAATTCCCGGCAGTATGCTCTATGACAAAATGCACGCCCATGACTTCTGCGACCACCATGACCACTTTAAAAATACCACCCCAGAGTCAGACTGGAAAAGCTGTCTGGAACACGCCGAGAAAATCGGACTGGGCAGCCGCAGCTATACCTTGATTGAAGTTTGAGAAACACAGAAAGAGAATCCCCCTGTGAGTACCACTTACAGGGGGATTTCGTAATTAGCCCAGAGCCACATCTAAAATCATCATCATCAGAAAGCCCACCATAACCCCCATAGTGCCCCCGTGGGTCTGGTGGTTGTGGCGCAGGTTTGCTTCTGGAATCAGCTCCTCCACCACCACATACAACATAGCTCCAGCGGCAAAGGACAGAAGCCACGGCATAAGGGGTTGGACAGAGCCAGCCACCAGCACCGTCAACAGGGCGGCAATGGGTTCAATGACCCCAGATGCCACACCCGTGAGAAAAGATTTCCAGCGGCTCGTCCCTGCCTGTCGCAGAGGCAGGGAAATGGCTGCTCCCTCTGGGAAGTTCTGAATGCCAATGCCCATAGCCAAGGCAGTGGCAGCTGGCAGAAGGGAGGGGTCCTGTTGGGCAGCAATGGCAAAGGAAATGCCCACTGCCATCCCCTCAGGAATGTTGTGCATGGCGATTGCCAGCACCAAAAGGGTATTTTTGTGGTCAGTGTTCTGTTGCAGTCGCTCCGGTGTGAGCTGGGGCAGAAGGGCATCCATTGCCATCAGAAAGGCAATGCCCAGAGCGGAACCCCCTGCCGCCGGCAGCCAGCCTGGAATCCCCATTTCCTCCGCCTGTTCAATGGCGGGGATGAGCAGAGACCACATACTGGCTGCAATCATCACACCAGCCGCAAAGCCCAACATGATTTGGTGTAGTGTTTGGCTGATGCTCTGGCGAAAGAGAAAAACCGTGGCGGCACCTAGAGAGGTCATCAGACAGGTGAAGCCTGTGCCCCCTGCCGCCCAAATCAGTGCCTGTGTCAACATTATGTTCCTTTCCCGATACTACATCTAGTATCGTATGAGATTGGGATGTACCCCTTATAGACTATGTCTGCAAAAAAAATGGGTGCAATGGGAAAACTGTGAACCAAACGAAAATTTTTTGCTTTTCCTCTATGCAAATGGGAATAATTATATTAAAATACAGAGGATGAGAAATACAAAACGGAAAGGAGTGTTTTTATGGCACAACCTAAGTATAAACGTGTCCTGCTGAAAGTCAGCGGAGAAGCCCTGGCTGGAGATGCCAGCAAAGGTCTGGACTTCCAAGTGATTGGTGAGGTCTGCGACGTGGTGAAAAAGTGTGTGGAATCCGGCGTACAGGTGGGTATTGTCGTGGGTGGCGGTAACTTCTGGCGCGGCATGAAGGACGGCGGCGACAAAATGGTCCGTGTGCGTGCCGACCATATGGGTATGCTGGCAACTGCCATCAATGCCCTTGCCCTTGCCGATGTGCTGGAACAGAAAGGCGTGGAGGTGCGTGTACAGACTGCGGTGGAAATGCGCTCTCTAGCAGAGCCCTACATCCGTTCCCGTGCTATCCGCCATCTGGAAAAGGGGCGTGTGGTGATTTTCGGCTGTGGCACTGGCAACCCCTTCTTCTCCACTGATACCGCAGCGGTGCTGCGTGCGGCTGAAATTGATGCAGAGGTGATTCTGCTTGCCAAAAACATTGATGGTGTCTACTCCGCTGACCCCAAAAAGGTGCCCGATGCGGTGAAATATGACTCCATCAGCTACGCCGATGTACTGGCACAGCGGTTACAGGTGATGGACTCCACTGCCACCTCCCTGTCTATGGATAACAAAATCCCTGTGCTGCTCTTTGCCCTGAAAGACCCAGAAAATATTTACAGAGCGGTGATGGGCGAGAAAATCGGCACCATTGTGGAAGGCTGATTGCCCTGTGGACAGGCAGTGCACATAGAACGCCTGCCAAGAAAGAGAAAAGGAAAGGATGTTTTCGATATGAGCCCTGAAGTGAAAGCATATCAGGAAAAAATGCAAAAAACCATTGAAGTGGTGAAGGCAAACTTCGCCTCTGTCCGTGCCGGTCGTGCCAACGCTGGCGTGTTGGACCGAATTCAGGTGGAATACTACGGCACCCCAACCCCTCTCAATCAGGTGGCTGCTGTGTCCTCTCCAGACCCCCGTACCCTGACCATTCAGCCCTGGGATGCCACCCTGCTCAAAGCCATTGAGAAGGCAATTCAGACCTCCGACCTGGGTATCAACCCCCAGAATGACGGCAAAATCATTCGCCTCAACTTCCCCCAGCTCACAGAGGAGCGCCGTAAGGAGCTGACCAAGCAGGTGCGCAAGTACGGAGAGGATGGCAAAGTGGCACTGCGCAACATCCGCCGGGATGCTATGGAAGATTTTAAGAAGAAAAAGAAGGCAAACGAGCTGACTGAGGACGACCTGAAGCAGATGGAAAAAGAGCTTCAGGACTTGACCGACAAGGAGTGCAAAGCCATTGACGAACTGACTGCCAAAAAAGAGCAGGAACTGATGGCTGTTTAATGCGAAAACCCAGAGAATGCAGAATACAGTTCCCTGTATTCTGCATTCCTTACATCATGGTCAGTTTAACAGGTAAGGATGAAGGAATGTATGGCTTTTTTTAAGAAAAAAAACCAGACAGAGGTGGCAGAGGCGGATTTGACCCGTCTGCCCAAACACATTGCCATTATTATGGACGGCAACGGTCGCTGGGCAAAAAAACGGGGATTGCCCCGCACTGCAGGGCATGCAGCCGGTGCAGAGACCTTTCGCACCATTGCCACCTACTGCAAGGAAATCGGGCTGGACTATCTCACAGTCTACGCCTTCTCTACAGAAAACTGGAAGCGTCCCCAGGAGGAAGTGGGCGCAATCATGGGACTTTTGAAAAAATATCTGCTGGAAGCCATTGGGCAGATGGAGCGTGACCGGGTAAAAATGGAGTTTTTTGGGGATTTGTCTCCGCTGCCAGAGGAGTTGCAGGCACTCTGTCAGAAGACGAGAGAGATTTCCAAAGGCTATGATGGCTGTCAGGTGAATATCTGCCTGAACTATGGCGGTCGGGATGAGCTGCTGAGGGCTGCCCAGAAGTTTGCAAAAGACTGTGTGGAGGGAAAGGCAGACCCCAACCATCTGAGTGAAGGGGCATTTTCCAACTACCTGTTTTCTGCCGGCGTGCCTGACCCTGATTTGGTGATTCGTCCCAGTGGAGAGCTGCGCCTCTCCAACTTCCTGTTGTGGCAGTCTGCCTATGCAGAGTTTTACTATACCGACGTCTTATGGCCTGATTTTTCAAAAGAGGAGCTGCATAGAGCCATTGCAGCCTATCAACGGCGTTCACGCCGGTTTGGAGGGATTGCCTCATGCTGACCCGTATTGTGGTTGGAGTGGTATTGGCACCAATCTTTTTCGTCTTTCTCTTTGTGCTGGAACCTGTGTTTCTGGCGGTACTCATGGCTGCCATCTGTGCGATAGCGTCCTTTGAACTGCTCCGGGCAACCAAAGTGGCACACCACAATGGGATGTATGTGTATACTGCCTTGGTGGCTGCTGCCATCCCCATTGGTTACTGGATGAAACAGGGCTTTGTGGTGACACAGGTCAGTGCACTGTTTTTGATGGTGTCCCTGTTTGTCACAGGGATTCGCCACTATAACCACGATCAGGAAATTCGGTTTGAAAGTTTGCTGATTTGTCTGTTTGGCGGATTGATGATTCCCCTGTTTCTCTCCGCCTTAGTTCAACTCAAATGTATGGAACATGGAAAATATCTGGTGATGCTGCCGGTGATTTGTGCGTTTTTGACCGATGTTGGGGCATACTTCTTTGGTATGTTTTTTGGAAAGCACAGAGGGATTACCAAAGTCAGCCCCAATAAGTCCCGAGAGGGCTATATTGGCGGTCTGGTGTCCGGTGCCATTTTCATGCTGATTTATGGGTTGATTTTACAGAATGTGGTGGGGCTGACGGTATCTCTGCCCATTATGGCAGTGTATGGGGTGCTGGGCAGTGCCATCACAGAGCTGGGGGACCTGTCTTTTTCCCTCATTAAGCGGCAATATGGGATTAAGGACTATGGGACATTGCTGCCCGGGCATGGCGGTATGTTAGACCGGTTCGACAGTATGTCGTTTGCTGCCCCCTTGATGATGCTCTTGGTACATTTATTGCCGGCATTTTAACAGAAAGGAGTGGAACACAGGATGCGAACAGTGCGTATTTCGCTGCTTGGTTCAACGGGTTCTATTGGAAAACAGACACTGGAGGTGGTGAAAGCCTGTGGCATGTCTGTGGGGGCTTTGACTGCCCACTCCAATGTGGCACGGATGGAACAGCAGGCGAGAGAATTTTCCCCTGAACTGGTTGTGATGATGGAGGAAAAGGCAGCCAATGACCTGCGTGTGCGCTTGGGAGATACTTCCATCCATGTGTGCAGTGGCATGGACGGGCTGCTGGAGGCGGCAGAGTTGCAAAGTGCCGATACTGTGGTGACAGCTGTGGTGGGTATGGTAGGACTGCGCCCCACCATGGCAGCCATTCGGGAGGGTAAGCGGATTGCCCTTGCCAACAAAGAAACTCTGGTGTGTGCTGGGGAACTGGTCATGGAGGAGGCACGGGATTTTGGAGCCAAAATTCTGCCAGTGGATTCGGAACACTCCGCTATTTTTCAGGCTCTGGAGGGGTGCAACCACAGGAGCCAAGTGAAACAGCT
>CALWON010000128.1 GCA_944383165.1 uncultured Oscillospiraceae bacterium | reverse complement strand
AGCCACTTTTCCACCCAATACTCTTGGAAACCTCCATGTTGTTCCTACGAAAAATGTTGGTGATGGCTACTCCTGAAGTTCTTTTTGCCTACTTTTCCCTTCCTTTCTTTTAAAAAAGAAAGGAAGCAAAGAAAATTTCAAGAGGGCTCTCAGGCTACATATTCCTCAATTAAAATTTCAGCCACTTTTCCACCCAATACTCTTGGAAACCTCCATGTTGTTCCTACGAAAAATGTTGGTGATGGCTACTCCTGAAGTTCTTTTTGCCTACTTTTCCCTTCCTTTCTTTTAAAAAAGAAAGGAAGCAAAGAAAATTTCAAGAGGGCTCTCAGGCTACATATTCCTCAATTAAAATTTCAGCCACTTTTCCACCCAATACTCTTGGAAACCTCCATGTTGTTCCTACGAAAAATGTTGGTGATGGCTACTCCTGAAATTTTCTTTGGTTACTTTCTTTTTTCAAAAGAAAGTAACCAGTGGGGGTGGCAGCCAGTCCTCCCAGAGCGGTCTCTTTTAAGGCACAGGGCATGGAATCCCCCACCTGTTTCATGGCCTGAATGCACTCATCCACAGGAATTTTGCTGTCAATGCCAGCCAGGGCAAGTTCTGCGGCAGAAAAGGCAATGGCAATCCCTGAAATGTTCCGCTTAATACAGGGCACTTCCACCAGCCCTGCCACCGGGTCACATACCAGCCCCATCTGATTTTTCAGGGCAATGGCGCAGGCGTGCCCAGCCTGTGTGGGGGAACCGCCTCCCAACTCCACCAGTGCAGCAGCAGCCATGGCAGAAGCGGAACCACATTCCGCCTGACAGCCCCCCTGCGCCCCTGCAATGGACGCTTTCTGGGCAATGACCATGCCAATGCCACCAGCAGTAAACAGAGCCATCACCGCCTCTTTTCGGCTGCACTTCCCTTCCTGCAACAGAGATACCACCGTCCCCGGCAAAATACCGCAGGAACCAGCAGTGGGAGCCGCTACAATTTTCCCCATCGCCCCGTTGTACTCTGCAACCGCCATTCCCCGTGCCATCGCACGGTTAAAAAAGGAGCCAGTCAGCCCCCCTGTCTGGGCATAGTCCATCAACTTGGCACTGTCTCCACCAGTAAGACCAGAGGTAGAACGCAAGTCTGGATTCAAACCGGCTTGTACTGCCTCCTCCATCACGGTCAACCGCCGCTCCATCTCGGCAAAAATATCCTCTTGGGTGCGCTCCATCTGCTGTGCCTGATCTTCCAGTACCACTTGTGAGATGGTCAATCCCCGCTTTTCTGCCTCACTGCATAACTCCTGTACAGATGTATAGTCCAGCATCTCTGTCCCCTCCTCAAATGGCACGAATCAACACCACATTGATAATGTTTGGCAAAATTTTCAGACTGTTCATGAGGGCATCGGATACATCCCCATCCACTTCAATGGTCATCACTGCCTCTCCCCCTTTTCTGGGACGGGACAGCCGGAAATTGCCGATATTGACCTCAGAATATGCCATAAAATTGGTGACAGCCGCAATGGTGCCAGGTTTATCATAGTGCAATACCATCAACGTGTTATACTGCCCTGTAAAGGACACAGACAACCCGTTGACCTCGCTGACCAAAATATTGCCGCCTCCAATGGATGCCCCCTGAATGGAAGCCTTCGCCCCTGACTGCCCAGTGAGCTGGATTCGGGCCGTGTTGGGGTGTGCATCTGGAATTTCTACTGTCTCAAAGGACACAGAAAGCCCCTGTTCCTCTGCCAGCTCCAGAGAATGCCGGATGCGCTCATCGTCAGAGTGCATCCCCATAATGCCAGCCACCAGAGCTTTGTCTGTGCCGTGACCCCGATATGTCTGGGCAAAGGAGCCGGAGAGCTGAATCTCTGCCTTCACCGCTGTCTCGCCCAAAATTTTCCATGCCACACGACCCAGCCGCACCGCACCGGCAGTATGGGAACTGGAAGGACCAATCATCACCGGTCCAATGATATCAAACACATTCATAGGAATCCTCCCTTCTTGCTATTAGGATACCACAAAACACCATAAAATGAAACCATCCCACACATTTTTCCGTGTGGGATGGTTTTTTATTACACAGAGGATTTCTCTTTGGGCAGTAATACATTCAGTAAAATCGCAACCAGCGCAGCAGGCACAATACCAGAGCCGCCAAACACAAGCTGAATCGCCTGGGGCAGACCGCTGAGCACTGCGCTGTTGGCACCCAGACCATAGCCCAGACCCAGAGCCACAGACACAATGGTCATACTTCTGGCAGTAAGGGGAAATTTGGTAATCAACTGAATCCCGCTCATCACAATGGAGGAGAACATAATCACCGCAGCACCGCCCAGCACGCTCTGGGGCATAATGGACACCACCGCAGCCAATTTGGGAATCAGCCCACACAGCACCAGAAATACTGCACCACAGGCAAGGGCAGAACGATTGACCACCTTGGTCATGGTTACAAGCCCCACATTCTGGCTAAAAGAGGTATTGGGCAGCACACCGAACAGGGCAGCAAAGGAGGAACCCAAACCGTCACAGATAATACCGCCAGACAGTTCCTTGTCGGTTGCCTCTCGACCCATGCCACCTTCCATCACGCCGGAAATATCGCCCACCGTCTCCACAGTGGTGACAATAAACATAATCATGACGGGGAGAATGGCACGCAAATCAAATACAGGAGCCACAGGCATGAGTTCAGGAATGGCAAACCAGGAGGCTTCAGCCACCTTGTCCCAGTTCAGCACCCATGCTTTGGTGTACTCCACCCCATCGGCAGTGATACCAGTGGTGGGCAGTACCATCCCCATGATGGCACAGATGATGTAACCAAAAATAATGCCAAGTAAAATACAGGAATAGCTGAGCATCCCAGTGAAGCAGTGCTTCAGAATCAGGATGACCACCAGAACCACCAGAGCCACCAGCAGATTTTCCACAGAACCATAGTCCTTTGCTGCACTGCCACCGCCAAAGGAGCCAACGCCCACACTGATGAGGGACAGACCAATGGACAGCACTACCGTGCCTGTGACCACGCTGGGGAAAAATCTCCGCAGAGGCTTGAGGAAAAAGCCCAACACACCTTCAAAAATACCACCTACAATGGAGGCACCCATCATAGCACCATAGGCAACAATTCCGCCGCCCATCATGCCTACCACACTTTGGAACACGCCAATAAAACCGGAACTGGTACCCATAATGATAGGCACTTTCCCGCCAATGGGACCAATGGCAAACAGTTGTACCAGTGTCACCAGTCCAGCCACCAACATGGCATTTTGCAGCAGGGAAATCTGCAATGCTGCAAAGGCGTCGCCATCACTGAGGGCAGCACAGGCACTGATGATAATCATAATGGGGGTGAGGTTGCCTACAAACATGGCTAAGACATGCTGCAAACCCAGGGGGATTGCCTGTTTCAGAGGCAGATTGCCATAGAAGTCGTAGGGTGTCACCTGTTTCTCGTTGGGTTCCATGCTCTCTCTCCTTTATCTCAGAAACTGATTGAGTTTTCATCATACCACAAATTTTCCAAAAAAACAAAGGATTTGCCCAAAAAAATCCATAAAAAAATGGCTTTTTCTGTGGTTTTGTTTGTTTTGCTTCTACAAAGTGGGCCGTCTGTCCCTTTTCAATGCGCCAAAATTGTGCTATAATCGTGCCAAATCTTTCTTGGGGGGATGTCCCTTGCACACACAGAAGATTCACGGGTATCACATTTCTCTGGTGCAAATTTCCGAGAAATCAGACCACACAACAGAGCCTCTGTTTGATTTGGACCCATCCGGTTGCCATCGCAAAACCCTGTCCCTCACCGTAGAAAAGGACGGCTGTACCAGAACCTGCTTCTTTGTGGTGCCCTGCTGTACCAATGTAGAAGCGTGTATGCTCCCCACAGAGACGGGGCTGTTTTTCCTGTTTGACTGGGTCCTCTGCCTTGTGAACCTTGAGACTATGACCATAGAACATGTCACACTGAATCCCACAGGCACTATGTTTACCCCCTATCCCTACCAGCAGGATTTTATTCTCTATGGTGAAGTGGAGATTTTCAGAGTGCGAAGTGATTTGTCCCTGGTGTGGAGTTTTTCTGGTTGGGATATTTTTGTGCGTCCCAGTGGCAATGAGCCGGCTATTGTGCTGAAACCGGACCGCATTTGCCTCTATGACTTTTCCGACCACTCCTATGAGCTAGACTATGACGGCAATCTGCTCTCCACTTCTCTGCTCTCTGTTCCAACTCAATCCATTCTGGGAGGTATCTAATATGCTTGGTTTACCGATTTTTTTACTTATGATTGGAGCCGTTTTCTTTTTCGTTTTTATATGTGGATTTGTGGCAATCAATTCCTTTGTGTTTGGATGTATCCTTGCCAAACGGGCACAAAACAACCAGAGAGAACACCCTGACAAAAAAGCAACCATTGTGTTGCAATGGGTGGGCTGTGTGGTACTGTTGCTACTTTCTATGGTCAGCACAGCGGCGACGATTGTAAGTGCATTTCGTGTTGCCTCTTTCTTTTTCTGAGCCAAAAAACCAATTTATGGGGGTACGCTTTATGGTAACTACCTTTGATTTTCTCCTGACCGCACAGCATAACCCAACGTTTCGGGTACAGCTCCTCCATGCCCTCTCCAGCCCTTTCCCCTGCACATTGCAGACGGAACTACATACCCTGACCCTTTCCCCCGCCTCTCAGACCGTCACCATTACACCCAGACCAGATACTGACGCATTTGGGGTCTCTAAAGTCATCCCCAAACAAGTCACCTATCAGGCATTGAACCACATGCTGCACCACCGGTGGGACTGTATTGTACCAGAGGACATTACAGACTTGCCATTTCCAAACGAGAACGAATAGCATAAGACAGAATCCATTTTATTGGATCAGGCAAATTGCACAGAAAAAACAAAACCGCCTGCCCCATTGTGGGGCAGGCGGTTTTTTGACTTTGTTCTGTCAGAAGGTGACGGCCGGCTGTCACAATAAAGTGACTTACATCACCTGCTCAACAAAGTTTGCAACAATCTGAGCAACCTGGGCACGGGTAGCGGTGCCAGTTGGGTCCAGAGTCTTGTTGCTGGTGCTGGTGCTGGAAATCAGACCTGCGCCAACAGCCCACTCAACTGCATCCTCAGCCCAGTCAGAAGTCTTGGCAGCGTCCACAAAGCCGCTGAGGCTGCTATAGTCGTTGACAGTGACGTTCTTGCTCTGAGCATACTTGTAGAGAATCAGGGACAGCTGCTCACGGGTCACGCTGTCGTTAGGAGCGTAGGTAGTCTCGCTGTAGCCGGAGACAATGCCCTTGGAAGCAGCCCAGTTCACAGCGTCAGCATACCAGTCGCTGGCCTTCACATCGGTGAAGTTGCCACCGGAGACAACAGCGGGCTTGCCCTCCAGGCTGTAGAGCATCTGAACCACCATTGCACGGGTCAGGTTCATGTTGGGGGCAAAGGTGGTGTTGGACACACCAGCCATCAGGCTGTTCTCGTTGGCATAACGCACAGCGTTGTAGAACCAATCACCCTCAGCGACATCGTTGAAGGGGTTTGCCCAAGCGGCATCCACAACATAGATGGAGAAGTGGTTGGTGGTAAAGGTAGCCTTGCGGTTTGCTGCATCATACTGGGTGGACTGGGAATCCAGAATGCCGTTGTCAGCCATGTAGTAAACTACGATGTCGCTGGCATTCTCGTCCACCTTCAGTGTGTAAGGCAGGGTAACAGTAGCAGTACCCTTGCTGAAGTTGGTGATAACAGTCTCGCCGCTGGTGATGTTGATGTCAAACACAGATCCCTCACCGGCACCCAGCAGCTGAGCAGCGGTAAAGTTGCTCATGTCAGCCTTACCAGCGTTCAGAGTGAAGGTCTCACCAGCCTGGGACAGGATGTCAGAGAGAGCCTTTGCATCGAAGGTCACAGTTGCAATGCTGGACTCAATGGTCAGCTTTGCGTTGCT
>CALWON010000127.1 GCA_944383165.1 uncultured Oscillospiraceae bacterium | reverse complement strand
TTGCACCTATCTCATAAGCCAAGCGCACCGGTACTGCATTACCCACCTGTCTGTACTGCTGACCCATACTGCCACAAAACTCCCAATCATCGGGAAAACTTTGACATCGTGCATTTTCACGCACGGTGAACGGACGTGCTTCCAGGGGATGGCAACGATCCGTTTGTTTCTGGGCAGGTGTCGTTAAAACAGTCAACGATGGCTCATCCAGACTCAGACGACGCAAAATCCCGGTTCGTCCCCCTCCTGTATTCCAGCAACCCTTCATATATTCCTTTGCTACTTCTTCCGGAATATCCTTCCAGTATCCGCCAGCAGGTACAAGCTCAAAAATTTTTCGTTTATACTCTGAATAGGATGCACCAACACTTTTAGGGCAATCCAGTAAAATTTCCCGCAAAACCGGTCTATTCTGATGTGGAGCAGGAAAATTAAATAGGACTTTATTCTGTAAATCTCTCCTCACCCCAACGGTAATCAGTCTTTCTCGTTTTTGTGCCACACCATAGTCCCAGGCATTCAAAACCTCTTTCTTGATGGCATAGCCTGCCTCTTCAAAAATTTGCTGTATTGTTTGGAATGTCCGTCCCTGGTCATGGGTTAAAAGCCCTCGAACATTCTCAAAGAGAAACATTTTTGGCTGCAACTGCTCCAAAAATTTGGCATAGTGATAAAACAGCGTTCCTCTGGCATCTTCCAATCCCAATCGCTTGCCTGCATAGGAAAAAGCCTGACAGGGTGCTCCTCCGGATAACAAATCCAGCTCTCCTCTGGGAATTTGAAAATAATTTTCCAAGTCCAAACAGGAAATAGCGGCGATATCCTCGTTAATGACTCGCCAGTTGGGTCTGTTATGGTGTAACGTCTCTGAAGCTGCCTTATCAATCTCTATCAATCCAAGTGTACAAAAACCTGCCTGTTCCAGTCCTAACGCCAATCCCCCAGCACCAGCAAACAGCTCAATTGTGGTTGGTCTTTTTTCATCCACGTGTGTACTGCAACACACTGCTTCCTTCCTCCTGTTCCTCATACATCTGCCATCAGCATCGCATCCCCAAAGCTGAAAAAGCGGTACTTCTCTTTCACAGCCTCCTCATAGGCGTGGAGTACATGCTCCCGCCCTGCCAGCGCAGACACCAGCATAATCAGGGTAGACTGTGGCAAATGGAAATTGGTAATCAACCCGTCCAGCACTTTGAAGCGGTAGCCCGGGTAGATGAAAATATTGGTCCAGCCGGATTTTGCCTCCATAGTGCCATCCTCATGGGCAAAGCTCTCAATGGTGCGACAAGAGGTGGTGCCCACACAGATGACCCGTCCCCCCTGCTGCTTTGTCTCGTTGATGGTCTGTGCCGCTTCCTCTGAAATCATGCAGTATTCTGAGTGCATTTCATGTTCCAGAATGTCCTCTGCCTTCACTGGTCGGAAGGTGCCAAGCCCCACATGGAGGGTCACATAGCACAGCTTTACTCCCATGTCCTGAATCTGCTGCAACAGCTCCGGCGTAAAGTGCAAACCAGCGGTGGGGGCAGCGGCAGAGCCGTTGATTTTGGAGTAGACGGTCTGATACCGCTCCTTGTCCTCCAGCTTCTCCCGAATGTAAGGTGGAAGGGGCATACTGCCCAGTTCCTCCAGCACCTCCAGGAAAATCCCCTCATAGTGGAATTTTACCAGGCGATTGCCGTCAGAAAGTTCCTGTTCCACGGTAGCAGTGAGCTTCCCCTCTCCAAAGGTCATTTTTGCCCCGGGCTTCAGTCTGCGACCGGGACGAACCAGACATTCCCACACGCCGTCCCCTTTTTCGGTGAGCAGCAGCACTTCACAGGCACCGCCGCCGGGCAGTCTCTGTCCAATGAGACGGGCAGGCAGCACACGGGAATTATTCAATACCAGACAATCCCCTTTGCGCAAAAACTGGGGCAGTTCGTAGAAGTGGCGGTGCTCCAGTTCCCCGGTGGTCTTGTCCATCACCAGCAGACGGGAGGCGTCCCGCCGCTCCAGTGGGGTCTGTGCAATCAGTTCTTCTGGTAAGTCAAAGTCAAAATCTGAGGTTTTCACGCTGTTTCTCCTTGTCTATTTTACCTGAGTTCCCGGGAAATAGAACTCCACAATCTGTTTGTAAGTATAGCCCAGATTCACCATCGCCCATGCGCCATACTGGCTCATACCCAGCTGGTGCCCATAGCCGCTGCCCTGGAAGGTGTAAGTCCCGTTGCTGACGGTGGCTGTGGTTCCAGTGGGGTTATTCTGTTCTGGGTGTTCTGGTTGTACTGGTTCTTCCGGCTCCTCTGGTTCTTCTGGTATCTCTGGTGGTTGTGTGGTGGGCAACTGTTCCACTGTCCCTGTTCCAGAAATCAAATAGCTGTTGTTGGCATCCAGTCCAGACACCACACCACTACCACTCAGTACAAAGTTGTTCCCCGAACGATCCAATCCATTTCCCCCATTGATTGGGATGGAACTTTGTTGTGTCTGCTGTGTCACAAGGGGCTGTTGTGTGGCAGTGGTTTGTCGTGTGGCAGCAGTTTTTCCACTTGCCATTGTAAAACGGATGGATGGCACACCGAAAATACTGCGTATCTTATCCGGTTTAAAGGTGTTGCTCTGCCCATTTACGTACCGCACCGTCAGTTTGATTACATTGCCCAAGTCAGAGTAGGTCAATTCCAAAGACTGTACCTGTGTCCCATTGCCATATCCATAGGATTGCAGCCGTTTGGTCAGCTCACTGGTGGTATAGGAGATATTCCAGGAGGAATAGGCATTTTTGGAGGCAATTTCTTTTTCATATGGGTCCACCACACCGCATAGATATGGATATTGGGACAGGGAGGAGCCCCAGACATGGTAAACGCTCTCACTGGCGCCCCCGTGGCTGGAGGAGTAAAATGCCTCGATAATCTGGTTCCCATACCAGGCATACTGCCCGGCTGTCTCCTCTACTGCCCGGTCGGTGGTCTCGTTTGCCTGATAGGTGGGCACATTGGAGCCTGCTCCACAGTACACCTGACAGTCGGTGGTGGTACACACATCAAAATGGTATTTGCTGTGTTTGGTATTCTGGATGTTGTTATAGGCATAGCTTCGGGCGCAGATTGCCTGTGCTTTCAACGCCTCCAGAGGCCAGTTGTTGCTCATCTCGTAGGGGACCACCCCTTTGATGTAGCTCTCCAAATCTAGGATGTTTACCACGGTTAAATTGCCGCCGTCAATGCGCTCATAGCGGAATCCACCTTCATAGCGGTAGCCCTTGAACCAGGTCCGCACCGTACTGCTTCCGGTCACATCGGGCAAAACCCCTAGGGACAGGTCAGCCCCCCCGTCAAACTGGAAGAGGATCTGGGCAGAACCGGTTTGGGTCACATTGACCCCGTAGGCACTGGTCCCCACCACAGTCCCGGACACGGTACCAGCGGCGATGGCTGCCTCCGCCTCCCCTTGGGTTGCATATGCTCCCACACGGACCTGGAAACTGCCATCCATCCACGCCACAAAGCCGCCCAGCGGGGCTGCCGCCTGGGAAGCCTGTGTATAATCTGTATAATTTCCCGGAACCTGTATGTGGTAGCAGCCGATGACCTGCCCACCGTTGTTGGACGTGGCATAGTTACTTCCATTCACCCAGATGTTCTGGGTTTTCAACATGGTCAGTTTTGTGGTGGATTGGTCGGTGCGTCCCAGCTCATGGAACTGTAAATTTGCGTCATAATAACCAAAACGGTAGCCCGCCCCCGCCCCTGTGTTGTTTTCCAGGTTGGCAACCGCAAGGGCGCCGCTGCCATAGGCAAGCCCCACCCGGATGGGTTTTGTGGTGGGCGTAGCAGCCCAGGCAGAGGGCACCATCAGGCAAATTGCAAGAAGCAGTGCCACAAATTGCATGAGTTTCTTTGACATATTGTTCCCCATTTCTGTGAAATTCTCCATAGATGTTTCATTGACACAGGCAGGAATACCATGCTATCATGAATCTATCGTATACATATACATAGAATATGTCCCAACAGGACGGCTGGGAGGGTGAATCCGCAGCCACCCCATGAGAATGTCATCTGTTTTATTATATCGACTTTTTCCATGGTTGGCAACCTCTGTTTTCACTTTTCCCCACTTTGCGTGAAAGGATGGAATGAGACAATGAAACAGTATAAGGTAGGTGTCATTGGCGGCACCGGTATGGTGGGTCAGCGTTTTGTCACTTTGATGGAGCATCACCCCTGGTTCCAGCTCACTGCCATTGCAGCAAGCCCCCGCTCCGCTGGCAAGACCTATGAGGAGGCAGTTGCCGGTCGCTGGGCTATGAAAACCCCCATCCCAGAGGAGGCAAAATCCCTGGTGGTGCTGGATGCCGAGGCAGATGTAGAAAAGATTGCAGATATGGTGGACTTTGTATTCTGCGCTGTGGATATGAAAAAAGAGGAAATCCGTGCACTGGAGGAGCGTTACGCCAAAGCCGAATGCCCCGTAGTGTCCAACAACTCCGCCCACCGCTGGACCGATGATGTACCTATGGTAGTGCCTGAGCTGAACCCTGAGCATCTGGAAGTGATTTCTGCCCAGCGTCAGCGTCTGGGCACCAAGCGGGGCTTTATTGCAGTAAAATCCAACTGCTCCATTCAGAGCTATGCCCCTGCCCTCCATCCTCTGCTGAAGTTTGGCATTGAAAAAGCACTGGTTTGCACCTATCAGGCCATTTCCGGTGCTGGCAAGACCTTTGAGCGCTGGCCCGAGATGGTGGACAACCTGATTCCCTACATTGGCGGCGAGGAGGAGAAGTCCGAGCAGGAGCCTTTGAAGGTGTGGGGCAAGGTAGAAAACGGCAAAATCGTCAAGGCAGAAGGTCCTGCCATCACTGCCCAGTGTCTCCGTGTACCTGTGTCTGACGGTCACACCGCCGCTGTGTTTGTGTCTTTCGTGAACAAGCCCTCTGAGGCAGAAATCAAGGAAATTTGGGCTTCCTTCCGTGGTCGTGCACAGGAATTGGACTTGCCTTCTGCTCCCAAGCAGTTCCTGCACTATTTTGAGGAGCCAGACCGCCCACAGGCAAAGCTGGACCGTGATTTGGAAGGCGGCATGGCAATTTCTCTGGGACGTCTGCGCCCTGATACTCAGTATGACTACAAGTTTGTGGGACTGTCCCACAATACCCTCCGTGGTGCTGCCGGTGGTGCTGTGCTGCTGGCAGAGCTGCTGTGTGCAGAGGGCTATATTGAATCCAAATAAGGAGAAAGGGTGTTTTTTCCTATGTCAAGAACTCCTGTTTTCACCGGCAACTGTGTGGCACTGGCAACCCCCTTTGATGAAAACGGCAATATCAACTACGATGCCTTTGGTCGTCTCATTGACTCCCAGATTGAAGGTGGAGTAGATGCAGTCTGTGTGTGTGGCACCACTGGCGAATCTGCCACCATGACCATTCGGGAACACATTGCAGCGGTGGAATTTTGTGTCAAGCGTGTAAATCATCGTGTCAAGGTCATTGCAGGGGCAGGCAGTAACGACACCTCCGCTGCGGTGTACCTGTCTCTCCACGCTCAGGACTCTGGGGCAGATGCTCTGCTCCATGTGACCCCCTATTATAATAAGTGCAGTCAAACGGGACTCATCAAGCACTATGAGTACATTGCAGAGCGCACCGAACTGCCCATCATTCTCTACAATGTGCCCGGTCGTACTGGTGTTTCCTTCACTGCGGAAACCTATCAGGTGTTGTCCCAGAACCCCAAAATCAACGGGGTGAAGGAGGCAAGCGGCAATTTCTCCCTGTTGGCACACACCCGCTTCCTGTGCCCCGATGACTTCTATGTGTGGTCTGGCAACGATGACCAGGTTGTGCCCATGATGTCTCTGGGAGCCAAGGGTGTCATCTCCGTTGCCTCCAACATCATTCCACAGGTGATGACCAAAATGAGCCACCTGTGTCTGGAGAACGATTTCCAAGCCGCTTCCAAGCTGCAAATTGAGTATATGGACTTTATCGACGCTCTGTTCTGTGAGGTGAACCCCATCCCTGTGAAGGCTGCGCTGAACCTCATTGGGCTGGAAGCTGGTCCTCTGCGTCTGCCTCTGTGTGACATCTCCCCCAAAAATCTGGAGATTCTCAAAGCCAGTATGGCAGCCAAAAATCTCATTTAAGAGGTGTCCCCATGCCAAAGATTATCATTTCAGGTTGTAACGGGCATATGGGCAGAGTGGTGGAGAGCATCTGCAACGCTGACCCAGAGGTCACTGTGGTTGCTGGCTTTGATGTGCTGGGCAGTACCGACAAGGCATACCCTGTCTATTCCTCCCCTGCCCAGTTTCAGGGGGAAGCGGATGCGGTCATTGACTTTTCTTCCCCTGCTGCGCTGGATGGGCTGCTCACCTTTGCAGCGGAGCGCAACATTCCTGTGATTTTAGCCACCACTGGCTACACACCGGAGCAGATTGCAAAAATTGGGGAAACTGCCTGTCATGTGCCCCTGTTCCGCTCTGCCAACATGTCACTGGGTATCAATGTACTGTTGTCCTTGGTAAAAAAGGCGGCTGCGGTGCTGGGCGATACTTATGACATTGAAATTGTAGAGCGACACCACCGCCGGAAGGTGGATGCCCCCAGCGGCACCGCCTTGATGATTGCTGATGCTGCCACCTCCACCTGCGGGCACGACACAGAATACGTTTTTGACCGTCACAGTGTCCGCAAACCCAGAGACAAAAAGGAAATCGGCATTTCTGCGGTTCGTGGCGGCACCATTGTAGGCGAACATGAGATTATTTTTGCCGGTCATGATGAAGTGATGGAAATCAAACATACCGCCCTGTCCCGTGACATTTTTGCACAGGGAGCTGTGGAGGCTGCCAAATTTATGGCAACCGTCAAAACCCCCGGGCTGTATGATATGAGCCATCTGGTGCAATAATAGCAAAAAAAGCCGCTTCGATAGCGGCTTTTCTTTTTACCAAACAAGAAAGGACGTGATTGTTTGTCAGATCAGTTCATCCGCACCCGTCTGCTCCTTGGCACGGAACCGCTGGAGCGCATTGCCGCCGCCCGTGTGGCTGTGTTTGGGGTAGGCGGTGTAGGCGGCTTCTGTGTGGAGGCACTGGCACGGGCAGGGGTGGGAACCCTCCACCTCTACGACGACGACACCGTATCAGAGAGCAACCTAAACCGCCAGCTAGTAGCCCTCCATTCCACCATCGGCAAACCCAAAGTAGAAGTGCTGTCAGAACGGGTTATGGACATCAACCCCAACTGTCAGGTGAAGGGCATTCGCATGTTTTATTTGCCCCAAAACGCCGATACGGTGGACTTAACCCAGTATGACTATGTGGTAGACTGCATCGACACCGTATCGGCAAAGCTGGAACTGGTGAGCCGGTGCACCGCCCTGCAAGTACCTATCATTTCCTCTATGGGCTCCGGCAATAAATTAGACCCCACACAGTTTACCATCACCGACATCAGCAAAACACAGGGCTGCCCCCTTGCCCGTGTCATGCGGAAAGAGCTGCGAAAACGGGGGATTTCCCATCTGAAGGTGGTGTTTTCCCCCGAGGAACCCCGCTCCCCTGCCCAGCCCATCCAGCAGGAAGCCCCCACCGACCAGATTCACCGCCCCAACACTGCCACACGGCGGGACACCCCCGGCTCTATCTCCTTTGTCCCTGCCGCTGCCGGTCTGGTGCTGGCAAGTGGTGTATTGCGTGACTTGGGGCAATTCTGAACCCAATCAAACATATCCAAAACCAGAGAGAACAGCACCCCATAAAGGTGTACTGTTCTCTTTTATTTTGTTGGGAAACAGGGGCTAAGCCTCCCTGTCTATCACTTCTATTTTGAAAATGTCCTCTACTCCGCCCAAATCGGTGAGCAGCACAATGGACACAAACTGCCCCTCTTTCAAGTCGGAAACAGAAATGGGCTGCCCATCCTGTTCAATCATAAGCCCCTCATATAATCGGAATGTCTCTATTTTACAATCTGGTTCATAGTTGCGCTCCACCGTTTCCACTGTCATCAGGCTCTCTACTGGGGTGACATACTCTTGTATTTCTTTGATTTGGGCACAGATGGTATTTACGTCTATTTGCCCCTCCTCATCGCCATCCAGAGCACGATACCCCATGCCAAACCCCACCACAAAACTGATTCCAATGGAGCACAACAAGAAAATCAGGGTTACAGCCAGTGCCACATGGAGCGGTGCTGGCATGGGCTTACGGGTGGGGGTTCCATTGGCTAACACCCGATTGATATGGCGTTTATAAAGTTGATAATAGAGGATACAAAACGCAACAATACACAGAATCAGCCCCAAAACAACCCAAAGATACATTGGTAACATGGTATCATCCCCCTTTCTATATCCCAAAGGATTCCCTGAAGATATAATAATAACTTCTGGTCACTACAATGGTTCTGGTATCACTCATGGTTACGATAAATTTCATGGAAAGTGTGGGTGAAATTGCTTTCACCTTGTCTTTGGCAATCACCACCGAATGGCTCACACGCAAAAATTTTTCCGGGTCTAACAGGGCTTCTATTTTGTATAGCCGCTCTTTGATTTGATAGGATTTGTTTTGGGTGAACACTTCCACCGAATGCCCAAACGCCTCAATGGAGACAATCTCCTGAATAGAAAGAAAAACCTGTTGATTGGTTTTCAATTCTTTCAC
>CALWON010000126.1 GCA_944383165.1 uncultured Oscillospiraceae bacterium | reverse complement strand
ATAAAGAGAAAGAAGGAGCCACTAGGCTCCTTTTTTGTAAGGGAGTTTATTCAACTATGGGTGGTTTTTTTGCACGGTTTCGACAGAAAAAAGAGGCACCAATTTGGTCAGCGGTGGTGGTGGCGGCAGGTTCAGCCAGACGGATGGAGGGGATTGACAAAATCCGTACTCCCATTGGCGGGATTCCCGTGCTGGTGCACACCCTGCGGGCGTTTCAGGATTGCCCTGCCATTTGTGAGGTAATTGTAGTCACAAGAGAGGACTTGTTGGTGGAAATTGGGCAGATTTGCAGAGACTTTGCACTGGATAAGGTGAAAAAAGTCATTGTAGGCGGCAGTGAGCGGATGCTGTCTGTGCAAAATGGGCTTCAGGAGGTCAGACGGGATGCCCAGCTCATTGCCATCCACGATGGAGCAAGACCTTTTCTCAGCCAGCAGGTTTTGATGGAGGTATTGGAGACCGCAGCCAAAACAGGGGCAGCCGCCCCAGCGGTTCCACTGGTGGACACCATCAAACGGGTGCAGCAGCAGGTGGCAGTGGAGACGGTAGACCGTTCCACCCTGATGGCTGTACAGACGCCACAGGTATTTCAGGCAGATTTGATTCGTGCAGCCATTCAAAAAGCCATCACAGATGGGGAGATGCTCACAGATGACTGTGGTGCAGTGGAGCGCATGGGGATGAAAGTCACCATGACCACAGGCAGCCGTGAAAATATCAAATTGACCACACCATTGGATGTGACCATAGGGGAGGCGATTTTACAGGCAAGAGGACAGGGTTTCTACGGTTGAACACGGGATACAACACAAAACAAGGGGGCTTTTGAGATGAGAATTGGACACGGCTATGATGTACATCGACTGGTAGAGGGACGGGATTTGATTTTGGGTGGGGTTTCCATCCCTCATACTTTGGGATTGCTGGGGCATTCAGATGCAGATGTACTGACCCATGCAGTGATGGATGCCCTGTTGGGGGCAGCCGCTCTGGGTGACATTGGCCGCCACTTTCCAGACACAGATCCAGCCTACGAAGGGGCAGACAGTCTGAGTTTGCTCAGTGAAGTGATGGGAAAACTGGCACAGAAGGGGTATACTGTGGTCAATGTGGATGCCACCATTCTGGCGCAGAAGCCCAAGCTGGCTCCCTATATCGAGGCGATGCGGGACAATTTGGCTTGCTGTATGGGGATTTCTATGGATCAGGTCAATGTGAAAGCAACCACTGAGGAGAAGTTGGGCTTCACTGGGGCAGAGGAGGGCATTGCAGCCCACTGTGTATGCCTCATTGAAAAAAAATAAATCGGGTATCACACAGACAATCAAGGGCATACACTGGTCTAGGGGGTGTTCTGCTGCGGCAATGGTCAGGAGGCAGATGAGATTGAGCCCCAGAAAGGAACAGTGTTATGCCCTATTACTTTATTATATGTCGCTCTCTCACCTACGCACAGCGCACAGCGGCGGCACTGGAGCGGGCAGGAATCTCAGCACAGATCTTCCGCTCTCCCAAAAGCCTTGCTGGAGAGGGGTGCAGCTATGTGGTCAAAATTGCGCAGAAACATCTCACCAAGGGGTTGCAGGTACTCCATCAGGCTGGGCTGGACCCCAAACGGGTTTTTGTGTTTAATAGTGATGGCAGGTATCAGGAGGTGGCATTTTGATTTATCTGGACAGTGCTGCCACCACACTGCAAAAGCCGCCTAAAGTGGCAAGAGCCTGTGCCTATGCAGTTGGAAATCTGGCAAGCCCCGGTCGAGGGGGGCATCGTGCTGCTATGGGTGCAGGGCAGGTCGTATTTCAATGCAGGCAACAGGCGGCTTCCCTGTTTTCTATGGAAAATCCAGAACAGGTGGTGTTTACCCTAAACGCAACCCACGGGCTGAATATTGCCATCAAATCCCTGGTGAAGCCTGGGGACAGAGTGTTGATTTCCGGCTATGAACACAATGCAGTGACCAGAGTGCTCTATGCCATCCCAAATCTGACCGTCAAAATTGCATCCAGCCCCCTGTTTGACCAGAAACGGATGCTGGAGGCAGTGGAGAGAAATCTGACAGAGGGTGTGGATGCGGTGGTATGTACCCATGTGTCCAATGTGTTTGGGTATGTATTGCCCATAGAGGATATTGCAAAGGCTTGTCAAAGACATCAGGTGCCCCTGATTGTGGATGCCTCCCAGTCGGCTGGTTGTATCCCCATTGATGCTGGGGCACTTTCTGCCGCCTTTGTAGCAATGCCGGGACACAAGGGGCTGTATGGTCCACAGGGGACAGGGCTGCTGCTGTGTGGGCAGGAGGCTGTCCCACTGTTACAGGGCGGCACAGGCAGCAATTCCAAAGACCAGACCATGCCGGACTTTTTGCCCGACCGGTTGGAGGCTGGAACATTGAACGTAACAGGGATTGCGGGGCTTTTGGAGGGACTACGTTTTGTAGCACAAAAGGGAGTTTCTACCATTCGGAATCATGAAGAAGCACTTGTGCGCCGGATGGGGCGGGCATTTGAGGGAATGCCCAAAGTGAAGGCATTCTGGAATGGGGGGCAGCCAGGCACACAGGCAGGTGTTTTATCCTTTCAGGTGGAAGGCTGGGACTGTGAGGAACTGGCACAGAAACTGGGGGCAATGGGGTTTGCCCTGCGTGCAGGGCTGCACTGTGCACCACTGGCTCACCAGACTGTGGGGACACTGGAGGAGGGCACAGTGAGAGCCAGTGTTTCTGCCTTCAATACCCCACAGGAAATCAACCGCTTTGTGGACAGTGTACGCCGTGTGGTTGCCAGAGGATAGAAACAGGTGATATTCAAAGCAACATGGGAACAGATGCAGAAGGAATTTCCGCTGCACCTGTTCTCTTTTTTGGAGAAAAAGGAAAAACTTTACGAAAAATTCATGGTTGGTTTTTGGATTAGTGGTTGCCAAGAAAACAGGAATGACGTATAATAGCTAAGATAAGCATACTGGAGTTGTGTTGCAATCAGGCTTCAGAATGGAGAAAGAAGGGGTAACTTTGATTGAGACCGTATTGAGCTTCTTTCAAGAGGAGATTCCGTTTCTGGCAACGGTACGTATTTCTGATCTCATTGATGTTGCTATTTTGGCTTTTGTTGTCTATCAGATTTTGTGGTTCATGCGTCGGACAAGCTCCGGTCGTGTACTAAAAGGCATTTTTGTTTTGGTGGTTGCCATGTGGCTTGCCTCTGTGGCACAGTTGACTGCCACCAGTTTTCTGCTCAACCGTGTGGTGGAGTGGGGGCTTGTGGTGCTGGTGATTTTATTCCAGCCGGAACTGCGGCGGATGCTGGAACATATGGGCAGTGGCAAACTGGCTGGGATGTTCAGTGGACAGCGTGTGGTTGCCCCACAGGATTTGGAAAGTGCCATTGAGGAGACTGTGAAAGCCTATACTGATTTATCAAAAGATAAAGTAGGGGCTCTGATGGTATTTGAACGGCAGAATATGTTTGATGATGCCATTAAAACAGGCACTGTGCTGGACTGTTCTGTCTCCAGCGAGCTGTTGAAAAATCTGTTTTGGAATAAAGCCCCCCTCCACGATGGTGCTGTGATTGTGCGCAATGGTCGTATTGTAGGTGCTGGGTGTATGTTGCCCCTGTCTGGCAATGTAAACCTGAGCCGGGAACTGGGTATGCGGCACAGGGCAGGCATTGGAGCCAGTGAACACTCCGATGCAGTGGTGGTCATTGTATCAGAGGAAACCGGCTCCATCTCGGCAGCAGTGGGCGGGATGCTCAAACGGCATCTGGCACCTGAAACCCTCAAACAGCTTTTGCGCAATGAGTTGTTGTCTGAACCATATCCAGATGAACAGGAGAAAAATACAAAATCCTGGCTTGCAAGCTGGCTAACCAAGGAAAAGAAGGAGGAACCATAATGCTGGAGCGTTTGCGTGAAAGTCGAGGGGTATACATTTTCTTTTCCATTTTCCTGGCATTGGTGTTCTGGCTCTATGTGCGTGAGGTGGATGACTCCACCCAGCGATGGACAGTCTACAATGTGCCAGTGCAGCTTGTGGGAGAACGGATGCTGGAGGAGCGGGGATTGACTGTCAGTGAGATTTCTCAGGATACTGTGGATGTAGAAGTACAGGCCCCCATCAGTGTGAGAAACAGTTTAAACCGAAGTAACATTACCGTCTCTCTGGATGTTTCAAATTGTACTGCGGCTGGAGAATATGAGATTTTATGGGTGGCAAAGCTGCCCACCAATATCAACACAACAGGTTCCTATTTTCCAGAACAGAATCAGTCTTTGCGTGTGACCATTGACACCCTTGTGACGGAAACAAGACCAGTGGAATTCCAGTTGGAAGGCAGTGTGGCAGATGGCTACCAGGCTGGTACGCCGGAGATCCAGCCGGAGACCGTGGAACTGAGTGGCACACAGGAACAGGTGGAACAGGTGAAGCGTGTGGTGGCTGTGCTGAGTGCGGAAAACCTGGATGAGACCTATGCAGGTACTCTTCCATTGAAACTGTTTGACCAGAATGGGGCAGTGATTACCACACAGCAGCCCAGTTTGAGTGTGGAAGCAGTCTATGTGACATTGCCGGTGGGTGTGATTAAAGAGGTGCCCCTGACAGTGGAGTTTGTTGCCGGCGGTGGAGCAACGCCAGAAGATGTACTCAGCTACAAAATTACACCAGAGAGTATCACAGTGGTAGGCTCTAAGGAGGAAACTGATGCCCTGACGGAAATTTCTGTGGGTAGTATTGACCTTTCCACCATTGTGGGAAGCGGTAAGAAATCCATGCCCATCAGCCTGTCCCCCACCTTGGAAAATGTGCTGGGGATTACAGAGGCAACCGTCGAGGTAGAACTGAAGGAACTGCCCACCAGGACGTTTACAGTCAGTAATATTTCCCTAATCAATCAACCGGCTGGATATACAGTAGAGCTGATGACACAGGAACGGCTGGTGGTGGTGCGTGGAGATGAGACAGAACTGGGGCAACTGGATGCCAGTAAACTGCGGATTGTGGCAGACCTGTCCAACCTGAATGCCACAGGACAGTCCTCGGTGAAAGTGCAGGTCTATCTGGATGCCAGCGATGCTGTGGGCGTTGTGGGTGAGTATACCATCAATGTAAATGTGAGCAAATAGTCGGAGGCTATTTATTATGAATCAAAGTGCCATAGTCAAAAAAGAACTGAAAAACGGTGTGGTGGAGGTGTCCCTGCTGCGCCAGGTGGAATGCGGTCTCAACTGTAGTGGGAACTGTTCCGGTTGTATGCAGCCCCCAAAACAGGAAATCCTGGCAGTTGCCAGCAATCCCATTGGGGCAAAACCTGGGGACCGGGTGGAAGTGGAACCAACCGTGGGCAATTCCATTGGCATGTTGGCCCTGGTCTTTGCCCTGCCGTGCCTTGGGCTGGTGTTGGGTTACCTGCTGGGAAAACTGGCAGGGCTGGGGGATTTGGCAGCGATGGGAACGGCTGTTGTGGGACTGGTGGTGGCATTTTTGCCAGCTATTTTGGTCAATCGCTCCCTGATGAAGCGACAAGCCCCAGAGTTTACCATCCTCAAACAGCTATTTTAAGGGGCTGCCTGCCATGTTTGGCTATGTAAGACCAGTGCGGGAAGAATTGAAATGCAAAGATTTTGACCGCTACCGTGCTACCTACTGTGGTCTATGTGGAACACTGCGTCAACGCTATGGGTGGATTGCTCCCATGTTTTTGAACTTTGATTTTACCTTTTTGGCTCTGTTACTCTGCAAAGGGGAGCCGCAATTCCCCGTTTGCAGAGGGCGGTGCCATGCCAATCCATTTTTAAAGAAAACCATGTGTGTAGCCAATGAGGCACTGGTAGCAGCTGCCGATGAAAGTGTGATTCTCACTTACTGGCAGTTGAAAGACAAAGTGCAGGACAGCAGTGTATGGAAGGGGATTCCATACAGGATGTTGTGTTTCCTGCTGTCCCCTGCCTATCGGAAAGCTGCCAGACAGCGGCAGGCGTTTGACCTTCTGGTGCAGAAGCAGTTACAGAACCTCTCCCAACTGGAAGGGGAAAACTGCCGGAGTTTGGACAGAGTGGCAGATACCTTTGCAGTTCTGTTGCAGGGGGCAGCCATCCCCAGAGAAGATGTGGGGGAGGAGCGTGCCATGAAGGAACTGCTCTACCATCTGGGTCGCTGGATTTACCTCATTGATGCACTGGATGACTTCAAACAGGACCAAAAAGAGGGCAATTACAACCCCATTCAGCAGCGGTTTTCAGGAGAACCCCATCAGGAACAAATGGCAGTGACCTTAAATCACTCTCTGAATTTGATGTGCAGTGCAGCACAGCTCATTGACTTTGGCTGTCGCTGGGCAATTATTGAAAATATTTTATATTTAGGGCTTCCACTGGTACAAAAAGCGGTGCTGGATGGAACCTATCAACAACTGAAAAAACAAAAGATATGGAGAAGTAATCTATGAGAGATCCTTACAGTGTATTAGGCGTCAGTTCTAATGCCAGTGATCAGGAAATCAAACGTGCTTATCGAGAACTTGCCCGCAAGTATCATCCAGATAACTATGCCAACAACCCTCTGGCTGACCTTGCAGAAGAAAAAATGAAGGAAATCAATGAGGCATATGAGACCATTCAAAAGCAGAGAAGCGGTGGGGGCGGTGGCTCCTATCAGCAGTCCTCTGGTGGTGGATATGGCTATCAACAGAGTGGGCAGCAGTATGGAGGCAGTGGGAATCCCACATACAGCCGTGTGAGAAATATGATTCAAATGGGGGATTTGAATGGAGCAGAACAGCTTCTGCGGGAAGTACCCCAAAAGAATGGGGAGTGGTATTTCCTGATGGGCAGCATTGCCTATCGCAGGGGCTGGCTGGATGAGGCCATGCAAAACTACAATCTGGCAGTGCAGATGGACCCCAATAATTTGGAATATCGTCAGGCTCTGGCAATGATGCAGCGTGGAGGACAGGCGTACCGCCCCTATGGCGGTGGCGGGATGGACAGTTTGGACTGTTGTACTACCATGTTGTGTCTGAACTGTCTGTGTAACGGGTGTGGATGATGCAAGGGCGTTTTTCTACTCTCACAGGGAGAATGGCACTGGGGGGTATTTTGACAGCTGGCAGCCTGGCAATTTTATGGCTTGCCTGTATGGTGCCATCTGGTCAGATTGGAGTCACAGCAGTGGCAGGGCTGTTTCCTGTGGTAATGGTGTTGCAGGTGGGACGGAGTGGGGCTCTTTTGTGTTGGGCTGCCACGTCGCTGCTTGCCCTGCTGTTGCTGCCTAGTAAGAGTATTGCATTGCTGTACCTGTGTTTTATGGGAATCTACCCCATTTTGAAAAGTTTGTTGGAAATGAAAGTGGGCAGAGTGGCAGAGTGGTTGGGAAAGCTGGTCTTTTTTAATGTGGTTCTATTCCTGCTGTGGCGCATGGCAGGGGCACTGCTTCTAGCCCAGTTGCCTGACTGGATGACCAGTAAAACACTGCTGCTCCATGGGGCAGGCAGTGTGGTCTTTCTGGTTTATGATGTTGCTCTGTCCCGTCTGATATATGGATTAAGTGGGCGGCTGCGCCAATAAATACCAAAGAATAGGAAAAGTAAGGATGTGACCCAAGCTATGGTCAAAAGTATGACAGGATATGGACGAGCAGAGGAGACCTTCGAGGGCTGTACCATTACAGTAGAGCTGCGGTCTGTCAATAACAGATACTTAGATTGCAATATCCGTATGCCAAGGTTGTATCTCTTTGCAGAAGATAAGATGAAAACCCAGGTACAAAACTGTATTTCACGAGGGAAAGTGGATGTGTTTGTCACATTGGACAACACAGGGATGGAACAGGTGGATATTACCATCAATGAGCCAGTGGCAGACGGCTACTATGCAGCCCTGTGCCAGCTCAATGAGCGGTATCACCTGTCCGGTGAAATTTCTGCTGCCCTGCTCAGTCGCTTCCCTGATGTGCTTCTGGCACAGAAAGCGGAGGAAGATGTAGAACAGGTGGCTGGGCAAATTTGCATCGTACTGGAGAAAGCCCTTGCAGACTTTGACCAGATGCGCAGTGCAGAAGGGAAGCGGCTCTATGAGGACATTCTCACACGGGCAGCCACCATTGAGGAACATGTGGCTGTGATTGAACAGCGTTCTCCCCAGACTGTGGCGGAGTACCGTGCCAGACTGGAAGCCAAAATGTCAGAGGTATTGTCAAATACACAGCTGGACCCAGCTAGAATTCTCACAGAGGCGGCTATTTTTGCGGATAAGGTGGCAGTGGATGAGGAGACGGTACGCCTGAGAAGCCACATTGACCAGTTGCGTTCCATGCTCAAAGATGGGGGAGCAGTGGGCAGAAAGTTGGATTTCCTCATTCAGGAGTTCAACCGGGAAACCAACACCATTGGTTCCAAGTGCAGCGATTTGGAAATTTCACGCCATGTGGTAGATGTGAAAGCGGAAATCGAGAAAATTCGGGAGCAAGTACAAAATATTGAGTAAGGGGGCGAACGCCTTGAAATTGCTCAACATCGGGTTTGGAAATTTGATTTCTGTGGGTCGCCTGATTGCTGTGGTGGGTCCAGATTCTGCTCCCATTAAACGCATGATTCAGGAGGCAAGGGAGCGGGGCGTTCTGATTGATGCCTCCTATGGGCGAAAGACACGGGCAGTTTTGATTATGGACAACGACCATGTGGTGCTGTCAGCTCTGACCCCAGAGGTGCTGTCCAACCGGTTGCAAGGAGGCACAGAATCCAGAGAGGAGGAAGAAAAAGAATGAAAAAGAGAGGAAAAGGGCAGCTCATTGTACTTTCTGGTCCTTCCGGTGTGGGGAAAAGCACCGTGATTGCCGAGTTATTTTCCCAGAGAGAAAATATCTATTTCTCCATTTCTTATACCACCAGACAGCCCCGTGTGGGGGAGCAAAATGGAGTGAACTACCATTTTGTCACACGGGAAGAATTTGAGGGGATGATTGCACGTCAGGAACTTTTGGAACATGCCGAGTATGTGGGAAACTACTATGGCACGTCTCAGAAGGTCATTGATGAGAAACTAGAGGCGGGGATAGATGTACTGCTGGATATTGAGGTCAAGGGGGCTGCCAAAGTGCGGGCACGCCGACCAGATGCCCTATTTATTTTTGTGATCCCGCCCTCTTTTGAGGAGCTGTCTCGCCGTCTCCACGCCAGAAATACCGACAGCGAAGATGTGATTCAGGGACGGTTGGAGAAGGCACGGGAGGAATTTTCCCAGATTCCAAACTATGATTATCTGGTCATCAATGACAAGGTGTCCAACGCAGTGGAAGAAATTTCTGCCATCCTCAAGGCTTCTGAGTGTAAGGTAGCCAACCGAGAGACCATTTATAAAGGAGTTTTTGCGCTATGATGTTATATCCTGCTATGAGAGATTTGTTGAAGAAAGTTCCCAGCCGTTACCAACTGGTGAATGTGGTGGCATGCCGTGCCCGTGAGATTGCCATTGAGGCAGAGCGGGAAGGGGAGCCACTGGACGAGAAGTCTGTGAGCATTGCCATCCGTGAGGTAGCGGAAGGGAAACTGGACGACAGAATCCAGTCTGTGGAGTAAGAGAGGACGGAGCAGCATGGTGGGAATGGTGGCAAAGATTGCACTGGCGAAGGCGATTTATGCCATTGACAAGCCCTATACCTACAAAGTGCCCCAACCCCTACAGGAACGTATTCAGGTTGGGATGCGTGTGCTGGTGCCATTTGGCAGGGGGAACCGGGGTTCTGACGGAATTGTGCTCAAGTTGGAGCAGGAACAGCCCCTGGAATCCCTGAAAGACATTCAGGCATTGCTGGATACAGAACCTGTGCTGGATGGAAAGGCATTGCAACTGGCTCTTTGGATGCGGGAGCAGTATTTCTGCACGGTATATGATGCAGTGAAAGCAATGCTGCCAGCAGGGTTGTATTTTTCTCTCCATGATACTTTGGTACTGTGTGAGGGGGAGCGTCTGGATGAAGCCAAAGAAGCGGCACAAAACCATCCCACTGCCCCCCAATTGCTGGAACTGTTGATTGGACTGGGTGGACGGGGGGAACTGGAACAGGTGCGAGGTGCCTTTGGCACCAGAGACCCTGGCAGTGCCATCCGATTTCTGGAGGAACAGGGCTATCTCCACCGTGAAAGCAGTGCCCAGAGGGGCGTTGGCGATAAAAAAGAGAAACTGGCGGTGCTGGTCATGCCGACGGAGGAGGCCATGTCCTTGGTCACACCAAAGCGGAAAACAGCACCGCTTCGCTATGCAGTGACAGAACTGCTTTGCCAGCTGGGAGCGGCTTCCACCAAAGAGCTGTGCTACTTTACAGGGGCATCTATGAATACCCTGAAATCTTTGGAGAAAAGCGGCATCTTGCAACTGGAGGAACAGGAAGTGTTTCGTCGGGTAGAAGTGGAACCCAGCCAGCCGGCAGGTCCTGTGGTACTCAATGCACAACAACAGCAGGTGTTTGAGGGGTTGCGGAACCTGATGCAAGAGGGGAAAGCGGCTGCGGCTCTGCTGTATGGGGTGACAGGCAGTGGAAAAACACAGGTGTATATCAAACTGATTCAGGAGACACTGAAACAGGGAAAGAAAGCTCTGCTTCTGGTGCCGGAAATTGCCCTGACTCCCCAGTTGCTGCGGATTTTTACTGCCCATTTTGGAGAGCAAATTGCAATTTTACACTCTTCTTTGCGTTCTGGTGAGCGGTATGACGAGTGGAAGCGGCTCAGACGTGGGAAAGCCAGTGTTGCCATTGGCACACGTTCGGCGGTGTTTGCGCCTCTGGACAACATCGGCTTGCTGATTTTGGACGAGGAACAGGAGACCAGCTATAAATCAGAGCAGTCCCCACGGTACCACGCCAGAGAAGTGGCAAAGTTTCGCTGTGTGCAGCATAACGCCTTGCTGTTGCTGGGGTCGGCTACCCCATCTGTGGAGTCCATGTACAGTGCCCAGATGGGAAAATATCACCTGTTCACTTTGACAGAGCGATATAATCAAGGGGCATTACCACAGGTGGATATTGTGGATATGAAAGAGGAACTGCGCCAGGGCAACGGCAGTACCATCAGCAGAGCATTACAGCACGCAATTTCCCAAAATCTCTCCAAAGGAGAACAGACTATTTTGTTCCTCAATCGACGGGGGACCAATCGTATGGTGTCCTGTGGGGAGTGCGGAACTGTGCCAGAGTGCCCCAGATGTTCCGTGAAACTGACCTACCACTCTGCCAATCATCGACTGATGTGCCATTACTGTGGGTACTCTCAGCCATTACCACCCAAATGCCCCAAATGTGGCGGCATTTTGCAATTTATAGGGGTGGGGACACAGAAGGTACAGGAGGATTTACAGCAGCTTTTCCCACAGACAGGGATTTTGCGGATGGATGCAGATACTATCAGTGCTACCCACACCCATGAAAAAATTCTGGGGGAGTTCCAGAAAAAACAGGTTCCCATTCTCATTGGTACTCAAATGGTAGCAAAGGGGCTGGATTTTCCCAATGTGACCTTAGTGGGTGTGATTCTGGCAGACCAGGGGCTGTATGTGGATGATTTTAGAGCCAGTGAGCGTACCTTTTCCCTGTTGACTCAAGTGGTGGGCAGAGCAGGACGGGGAGAAAAACTGGGCAGGGCAGTGATTCAGACCTACACACCGGAAAATGATGTGATTGTGTTTTCTGCCCGTCAGGATTATGACAACTTTTTTCAGACAGAAATCAGACTGCGGAAGATTCGCAGAGACCCTCCATTTATGGAGTTTTATCTCATGACCTTTTCCGGTTTGAACGAACAGGCAGTGCTGCGGTCGGGGCTTACCTTCCGGCAGCAGTTGGAACAGGAGTTGCGGCGGTTTCAAGAGCCGTGGACGCTGTTGGGTCCCGCTCCTGCCTCTGTGGCAAAGGTCAACAACCGCTACCGCTACCGCCTGACGTTGAATATGCAGCAGAGCCGCCCAGTGCGGCAGTTGTTGTCTGCCCTGTTGCAGCGGGCATTGACAGAAAAAGAAAATAGAGGGGTTTCCATTTATATTGATGTGAACCCCTATGGTTCATAATGATTAGAAAGAAGGAGATTACTATGGCAATTCGTACCATTTACAAGCAGGGAGACCCTGTTCTCAATAAAAAATGCCATCCAGTCACCCAGTTTGACCAAAAACTGTGGGATTTGCTGGATGATTTGCGTGAGACGTTAGACCAAGCCAACGGCGTAGGGCTGGCAGCTCCACAGATTGGCATTTTGCGCCGTGTGGTCATTGTCATCAATCAGGATGACGAAGTGATTGAACTGGTCAATCCAGAAATCATTGACCAGAGAGGAGAGCAGGAGGGGCCGGAGGGCTGCCTGTCTGTTCCAGGTGTTTGGGGCATTGTAAAACGTCCTGAGTGGGTGAAGGTAAAAGCCTTTGACCGCAATGGGCAGATGTTTGAGGTGGAAGGAGAGGGCTTGACTGCCCGCTGTTTCTGCCATGAGCTGGGGCATCTGGAGGGACAACTGTATACCGAACTTGCCCAGAAACTGCTCAATGATGAGGAAATGGAAGCTCTGTTTGACCAGCAGGAGGACGAGGAGGCTGAGGAGCAGTGAGAATTGTCTTTATGGGGACGCCGGAATTTGCCGTTCCTTCCCTGAATGCACTGCTGGAGGCTGGGCATCAGGTTTGCGGCGTGTTCTGCCAGCCAGATAAGCCAGTAGGACGCCATCAGAACAAGTTACAGCCCCCACCTGTGAAGGTGGTAGCCCAAGAACATGACATTCCTGTGTTCCAGCCCACCAAGCTGCGGGATGGCACTGCCCTAGCCCAGCTTCAGGAATGGAACCCGGAACTGATTGTAGTGGCAGCCTATGGGCGTATTTTGCCAGATGAGATTTTGCATCTACCTCCCAAAGGCTGTATCAATGTCCACTCCTCCCTGTTGCCCCGCTACCGGGGAGCAGCTCCCATTCACTGGGCGATTGTCAATGGAGATGAGGAGACAGGAGTTACCATTATGGATATGGCAACCGAACTGGATGCGGGAGACATCATTTCTCAGGTAAAAACCCCCATTGATTCTGAAGAAACCGTGGAGATGCTCCATGACCGCCTTGCCCAGTTGGGTGGAACCCTTCTGGTGCAGACGGTGGCTGACATTGCAGCCGGTACAGCGGTGCGCACCAAACAGGAGGCAAGTCAAGTGACCTATGCGCCTATGCTGTCCCGTGCTTTGAGTCCCATTAACTGGAAGCGCACAGCAAAGGAGATTCACAATCAGGTGCGTGGGCTGGTGCCATGGCCAGCCACTTCCACTGACATTTTTGGTGGAGAGACTGTGAAGGTATTTTCTGTGTGTGAGCCAGACCTGACCACACAGAAAGAGGCTGGCACCATTTTGGCAGCCAACCAACAAGGAATTGATGTGGCATGTGGGGACGGAAAGGTCATCCGGATTTTGGAGCTACAGGCACCCGGTTCCCGCCGCATGGCAGCCGCTGACTATTTGCGTGGGCATCCCATCAAAGTGGATGACCAAGCCTGACAAGAGAGGGAACACACAATGGATGCAAGAGAAGTGGCACTGCTGACTCTCCACCGCTGCGAAAAGCAGGGGGGATGGTCAGAGGGAACCCTGAAAAAACAGATACAACTTGCAAAACTGGACAGTCGGGATGCTGCCCTTGCCACACAGCTCTGCTTTGGTGTGTTGCAACAGCGGCTTTTGTTGGATTTTTACTTGAAACAGTATTCCAAAACACCCCTGAACCGACTGGACAACCGAGTATTACAGGCGTTACGGCTGGGATTGTATCAACTCCTGTTTTTGGAGCGGATTCCACAACATGCCGCTGTGGATTGCTCTGTCAACCTGACCAAACGATATAGCCGCAACCCCAAAGCCGCCGGTATGGTCAATGGGATTTTGCGCAACATACAGAGAAATTTGAACCAGCTTCCCACCATTCCAGAGAAACCGGAACTGGAGCGGCTGTCCATTCAATACAGCCACCCTGTTTGGCTGGTGAAACGGCTGGTGTCCCTGCTTGGAATGGAGGAGGCAGAACAGGCACTGATTGCCAACAATGCCCCTGTGCCTATGACAGCTATGGTGAATACCACAAAAGCCACAATGGAAGAAACAGCACAGAGACTGATAGAAGAAGGGGTAGAGGTTACACCACACCTGTGGTTAGACAATGCCCTGATTCTGTCTAAAACCGGCAATCTGGAGGAGTTGACCGCATTTCAACAGGGGCTTTTTTACATTCAGGACCCAGCTTCCAGACTGACTGCCTTTGTCTCGGGTGCAAAGTCCGGGGACAGGGTGCTGGATACCTGTGCAGCCCCCGGGGGAAAGTCCTTTGCCCTTGCCATTCAGATGGAAAATCAGGGGGAGATTCTCTCCTGTGACCTGCACCCCCACAAAAAGCAGCTGATCGAAAAGGGTGCCCAGCGGCTGGGGCTGACCATTCTACAGGCAGTGACACAGGATGGAACAGAATACCGGGCAGATTGGCAGCAACAGTTTGATGTGGTGCTGGTGGATGCCCCCTGTTCTGGGTTAGGGGTCATCCGAAAAAAACCGGAAATTCGATACAAAGAGGAAGGGGAGCTTTCTGGACTGCTTCCCATTCAAAAGACCATTTTGGAATATGCCTCCCACTATGTAAAAGAGGGCGGTGTGTTGGTGTACTCCACCTGTACCATACTTCCTGAAGAAAATGAACAGATGGTGGAGCAGTTCCTGCAAAAACACCCAGACTATCAACGGGAATCCTTTGTACTGCCACAGCCTTTGGGGGAGATTGCACAGGGGCAGCTCACCTTTTGGTCCCATCGGTATGGTACAGATGGGTTTTATGTCTGTAAACTGAGAAGGAGGGGTGCACATGGTTGATTTGAAGTCTATGACCTTAGAGGAGCTGACTGCATGGGTAAAAGAGCAGGGGGAACCTGCCTTTCGTGCTAGGCAGATTTTTAAATGGATTTATCGAGGGGTCACTTCCTTCTCTGAAATGACAGATTTATCGAAATCTTTGAGAGAAAAACTGGAACAACAGGCGTTTTTGACTGAGCCAAAAGTGGCACGCAAGCAGGAATCTAAGTTGGATGGAACCATCAAATATTTGTGGGAATTATCTGACGGGAATTGCATTGAAACGGTTTTGATGCGGTATAAACACGGCAATACTGTGTGTATCTCCTGCCAGGTGGGGTGCCGGATGGGCTGCGCCTTCTGTGCCTCTACACTGGCTGGAAAGGTACGTGACCTGACACCAGCGGAAATGATTGACCAGGTTCTGTTTACCCAGCTAGACAGTGGGGTAGAAATCTCCAACATTGTGCTGATGGGAATTGGGGAACCACTGGACAATTTTGACACAGTGATGACCTTTTTGAAACTGGTCAACCATCCAGATGGGCTGAATATTGGAATGCGCCATATCTCCCTGTCTACCTGTGGTTTAGTGGAGCAAATTGACAAGCTGGCACAATATGGGTTACAATTAACCCTATCTGTTTCCCTCCATGCACCCGATGACGAGACCCGATCCAAGTTGATGCCAGTCAACCGCAGTGTGGGGGTAGAGAAACTGATGGACACCTGCCGACGGTATTTTCAGACCACTGGACGGCGGATTTCCTATGAATATGCCATGATTGACGGCGTGAATGACTCAGATGCACAGGCAGAGCTGCTGGCACAGCGGCTGAAAGGTGCACCAGGGCATGTGAACTTGATTCCACTCAATGATGTGGAGGAGAGCCCATTGAAACCCAGCCGCAGGGTGGCAGCATTTCAAAAGAGATTAGAGAGCCACGGGCTGACTGTGACTGTACGGCGCAAATTGGGAGGGGATATTGACGCCTCCTGTGGGCAGCTGCGCCGGAAAGCCATGAGAGGAACACAGTGAATCAGTTTGGCAAGTGGCAGAAAAGAGGACGATGTTCCATGAATCTATGGGGAATGACCAACCGAGGTGCCGTTCGTAGGCAAAATCAGGACGCCTATGCTCAGAAAATCCTCCCAGATGGCAGGATGATTGCCGTGGTGTGTGATGGTATGGGTGGTGCAAAGGCGGGCAATATTGCCAGTGAGCTGGCAGTACAGGTTTTTATGGAGGAACTGTGCAGGCAGCTGCAACAGGGCGAGAAGGAGATCAAAGCCTGTATGGAATTTGCTGCCTCCTGTGCCAATGGGGTGGTGTACCAACGTGCTTCTACTGATATGGACTGTGAAGGCATGGGTACAACCATGGTGGCTGCACTGATTTGGAAGGGAGGGGCTGTCCTGCTCAATGAGGGGGACAGCCGAGCCTACCACATTTCAGAGCGGTCTGGGATTGCCCGCATTACAAGGGACCACTCCCTGGTGGAAGATTTGGTTTTGCGGGGGGAACTGACCCCAGAACAGGCAAAGAGCCACCCCCATAAGAATTACATCACCCGGGCAGTGGGGGCAGAGCCGCAACTGAAAGCGGATTTCTATGAATGTGTGGTAGGAGAGGGGGACTACCTGTTGTTGTGTAGCGATGGACTGAGTAATGTGGTTACAGAACAGGAGATTCTCTATGAGGTGATTCACGGCGGGGAGCCGTCCACCTGCTGCCAGCGACTGCTGGACATTGCACTGCATCGGGGCGCACCAGACAATGTGACTGCCCTTTTGGTGCAGTGCTAAGTGAGCAAACCAACAAAGGAGGATATTTACCATGGATCGTTACATCGGTAAATTACTCGATAACCGCTATGAGCTGTTGGAATTAATTGGGATTGGTGGGATGGCAAGGGTCTACAAAGCCCGCTGTCACCGCCTCAACCGGCTGGTAGCAGTAAAGATTCTCAGAGACGATTTGGCGCAGGATTCCGAGTTGCGCCGCCGTTTTCATGAGGAATCACAGGCGGTTGCCATGCTGTCCCACACCAATATCGTGGCAGTATACGATGTGAGCCGGACTTCTGAACTGGAATATATTGTGATGGAACTGATTGACGGGATTACCCTAAAACAGTACATGCAGAAAAAGGGGAACCAGCTCAACTGGAGGGAGGCTCTCCATTTTATCACCCAGATTGTGAAGGCCTTGGGTCATGCACACAGCCGAGGGATTATCCATCGGGACATTAAACCACACAATATTATGGTGCTGCGGGATGGCAGCGTGAAAGTGGCTGACTTTGGGATTGCCAGAGTGATGTCAGGCAGTCACAGCACATTGACCCAGGAGGCCCTTGGCTCTGTCCACTATATTTCACCGGAGCAGGCAAGAGGGAGCCACATTGATGCCCGCTCTGACCTGTATTCTGCCGGTGTGGTTTTATATGAGATGATTACAGGGCGGCTGCCTTTTGAGGGTGACACTCCTGTCTCTGTAGCAATCCAGCATATCAACTCCATTCCACTCTCGCCTAGAGAGATTGACCCAAACATTCCAGAGGCACTGGAAGCCATCACCATGCGTGCTATGGCGCCCGACCCAGACCAGCGGTATTCCTCTGCCGATGAGATGTTGGCAGACTTGGAGGAGTTCCGCAAAAATCCCAATATGAACCTGGAATATCATCCCCCAATATCTATTTTGGATGAGCCAGACGAGGTGGAAAAAACACAGGTGTTGTCCACTGGTGGTTCCAAGTCCAGGGCTTCGGCTGCACATGGGGCAATGGAAGCAACGATGGTACACCGCACTCCCGTTCCACCTGCCAGACGGCAACAACGGGAAGTGGAAAGGGATGATGAGGAACGGGATTACAGACAACCCAGAAGCAGCCTGCCTATGGTGGGTGCAGTGATTGCCATTTTGATTTTTGTGGGTGCCCTGTTGTATATGATGTTTTCCTCTGTGTTTTCTAGTATTGACCAGCCCCAGTCTCAACAGATACAGGTTCCCAAGGTGGTGGGTTATTTGATGAGCGAAGTAGACGGCAATACCAGTATTTTGGGGTCCTTTACACTGGAAAAGACGGGAGAACGTGAGGACGACAGCCCGGCTGGGACCATTTTGGAACAGACACCCAAGCAAAATAGTACCGTGTCACAGACAGAAACCACCATTCAGGTGGTGGTCAGCTCCGGACCACCAGAAGAAATCCTGATGCCGGATTTGACCGATAAACCGCTGCAAACAGCCCTGAATGAACTGAATCAGTTGGGTGATTTTGAAGTTGATTTTACAAGCCGCAGTGAATACAATGAAACCATAGAGCGTGACCATGTCATTTCCACCATTCCTGTGGCAGATACGGTGATCAAAGAGGGAGATAAAATTTTCCTTACCATGAGTTTGGGTAAAAAAAGTGAACTGGTCACCATGATGGATATTCGAGGGCTGGATGAGGATGGTGCAATCAAAGCCATTCAGGGTCTTGGTCTGACGGTGGGCAGCACAGAGCGCAGCAGTAACAGCGAATATCCAGAAGGAGAAGTGTGGTTCCAGTCCATAGCACCCAATCAGGAAGTGGAAAAAGGAACTGTGGTGAATATCATTATCAGCACAGGTTCTGGAGAGGGAGATGGAGAGGAAGAACCAGAGCAGCCAGAAGAAGGCGAACAGGGCACTGTGGGTACGGTCAACAAAGTCATCCACTTTGCATTACCTGACACAGGCAGCGTGGTTACCGTGGAAATCCGGGACAGCCGGGACATTGTGGTCTATGGACCAGAACAGAAAGACACCAATTTTGACACAGGAATTGATGCCACTGTTACCGGCAGCGGTTCGGAGCAGTACACCCTGTATATTGATGGCAAAAGTTACAGCAGCCAAGTGGTAGAATTTGAGGCGGAATCATGAGGGGAATCATTTTAAAAGCACTGAGCGGGTTTTACTATGTGGACGATGGGGCGCAGATTGTGACCTGTCGGGGACGTGGGAAACACCGCCACGCCAAAGTCAGCCCACTGGTAGGGGATTTTGTGGAGTTCACACCGCTGGGATATGGGACTGGGGCATTGGATGAGATTTTGCCCAGAAAAAATGAGTTCCAGCGTCCAGCAGTGGCAAATATTGAACAGATTGTCATGGTAGTTTCTCAGGCAATTCCCAAAACAGACCCCTTTCTCATTGACCGACTGATTACCATTGCAGAGGGCAAAGGCTGTGAAAGTGTCATCTGTATCAACAAATGTGATTTGGAAAGCGGGCAGGAGCTAGCGGAAATCTACCAGAGTTGTGGCTATCCCACCGTGCAGGTCAGTGCCCACACAGGGCATGGGCTGGAAGAATTAAGAGCCCTGATTGCAGGAAAGGTGTGTGCCTTTACTGGAAACTCCGGTGTAGGGAAATCCAGCTTGCTGAATGCGCTGGAGCCACAGTGTTCCATTGAGACAGGCGAGGTGAGCCAAAAGCTGGGGCGTGGACGGCACACCACCAGACATGTGGAGCTGTTCCGGCTGGGTTGTGGCGCAGTGGTGGCAGATACCCCCGGTTTTTCCTCCTTTGAAGTGGATAAAATGGAACTGTGCTGTAAAGAGGAACTTTCCAGCCGCTTTCGGGAGTTTCTGCCCTATGAGGGGGAATGCCAGTTTCCAGATTGCGCCCATGTCAAGGAAAAGGGCTGTGCTGTGCGTCAGGCATTGAAAGAAGGGAAGCTGCACAAAAGCCGCTATGAAAGCTATGTGCGCCTCTATGAGCAGGCAAAACAAATTCCAGACTGGCAGAGGTAAAAAAGAGGAAGAAACTGACAGTCAAGAGAATGTATCCTAAGAGACATCTGAAAAGTTTTTTATTCCTCTCTTTTCAAAAAAAGAAAAACAGGTCGCAGTGGAATGGCTGCGACCTGTTTTTTAGTAGTATAGCACAGTTTGCTATTCTTCCAGTAAATCTGCATAGCTGACATGTAAGACCGTTGCAATGACCTTCAATTCAATGTCTGTTACAAAACGCTGACCACTTTCAATTCTCTGTATGGCGTTCTTGTCTACATCCAGACCTGCAATTTGCAGCAGTTCAGCCAGTTCCCTTTGGGATGGCTTAGTGGTCATCCCTTCCCGAAAGGCTTTGATTTTTTGCCCACTGATGTTGTTTTTCCCATCCATTGCTTTGTTTTTATACATGTTGGCTCTCTCCTGTTTGACAGTTTGTAGTGGTCACAGAAGAAAGTATAGGTTGACCTTGATGGGATGTCAATCTGGGGAATATGGAACGCCCTGTTTCCTCCTCTTTTTTGTATCAGAAGGAGCAGCCCACACATATACTACAGTAGACTTGCACTGAGAGGGGAGGGATTGGAATGGGTATTGTGGTGGTACGTTCCCCCAAATTTTTGCGGGGTGTATTGCGAATGATGTTTGGCTTGAAACAAACACAGGAATAATACAGTGACCTTTCCCATATAGTGTGTCAGAGCCCAAGGAGCTTTGAGACCAACTAGACAGGGAGAGGATGCGTTCATGGAATTGGAATTCGACCGAGAGGTGCTACATTGCTATCAGGTACTCAGTACCAAAACCATCAACCAGGAGGAGACAATGGAATCCATTGTTCCAGATGCCTGCCCAGATATTCAGGAGATTATGGGCGTATATGGGCAGGCATTTCTGGAACAGAAACAGGGAGAGGAGGGAGGTGCAACCCTATCAGGCACGGTACATACCACGGTATTATATCGACCGGAGGAAGGGCAGGGACTGAAAAAACTGACGGTGAAACTGCCCTTTACCATCCGGCTGGACGAAGGAGGAAGGCAGTGTGTCATACAGGGGCGTGTATGGGTAAAGTGTGCCAGTGCAAATATCCTGAACCCCAGAAAAATTTTGCTGCGGGTGGAACTTGCCGGCTGTGTGATGCTGTTGCAGCCAGTCAAACAGGTACTCTGTCAGGGCGTGTTGGAGCCGGAGCGGTGGAATATAGAGGAGAAAAAGACAGAGTGTGAGAGTTATCAACTCTGTGTGGCACAGGAAAAGCCCTTCTCTTTTTCGGAACAGATTCGCACCAATGGTACAGGGGAAGAAGAATTGCTCTGGTGGAAGGCAAAGCCCCAGTGCAGTGAGTGCAAACGGATTGGAAATAAGCTGATTTTCAAGGGGAATGTAGAAGTAGAGCTGCTGTTGCAGCAAAATGAGGGAGAACTGACTACCCACCAGGAGAATTTGCCCTTCTCTCAGGTGATGGAACTGGCAGAGGCTGGGGACAGTGGAGATTGTCAGGTGATGGTGGAACTGAAATCTATGGACTGTGTGCAGGGGGATGGTCATGGTTGGGAAGTGTCTCTGGAGCTGGTGGCACAGGGGCAGGTGTGGCAGCTCCAGTCCTTTGCACTGCTACAGGATTTGTACAGCACCACCCATGAAACCAAAGTACAGATGGAGCATTGCAGTCTGTTACAACGGATGGAGCAGCCAGAGCAGACCATCAGCCTGCGGGAGCTGGTGGAGACGGAGGAAATGCCTAGAACTGTGTTAGAACAGTGGGTGACAGTGGGGGAGACCACACGGAGACAGGATGGCGATGGTTTAAAGCTGGAGAGCAAGGCATATGTCACGGTGCTCTATCTGGATGAGGCAGGGACACTGCATGTGGTGGAGAAAACCTTCCCATTGTCCTGTCAGTTGGAACTGGGTGCAGATGTGAGTCATTTGACCTGGGGAATCTGGCCCGGTGAGGTGTATGTTTCGCCGGCAGTTGGGGGGCTTGAGGTGCGGTGTACCTTTGAAGTACCCTGCCTGTGTCTGAAAGAACAGGACATTGCATGGGTCTCCGGGGCTACATTAGGAGAGGAGCGTCAAAAAAAAACGGGACGTCAGCCCTCTATGGTGCTGAGGTTGGCATCTCCAGAGGAGAGCCTGTGGGATCTGGCAAAGACCTATGGCACAACCATGCAGCAGATCGCAGCAGCCAACCAACTGGAGGGGGAACAACTGCCTCTGGGCAGTATGCTTCTCATTCCAGCCATTCGCTAGGAGAGGGAGGAAACAACGTGGAGGAACGCAATCTTTACGAGGACATTGCCCTGCGCACAGAGGGGGATATCTATATTGGCGTGGTTGGACCTGTACGGACAGGAAAATCCACCTTCATCAAGCGATTTATGGAAAGTCTGGTGATTCCCAACATTGAGCATGTATACCGCAGGGAGAGAGCCAGAGACGAACTGCCCCAAAGTGGGTCAGGGCGTACCATTATGACCGCAGAGCCGAAATTTGTGCCAGAGGAGGCAGTGCCCATTACCATGGAAAATGGAGCTTCTTTTCAGGTGCGGCTCATTGACTGTGTGGGCTATATGGTAGATGGTGCAATGGGGCAGATGGATGGGGAAGAACAGCGCATGGTTACAACCCCCTGGTTTGACCATGAAATTCCCATGGCAGAGGCGGCAGAAATTGGAACACGAAAGGTAGTGTCAGAACACTCTACCATTGCCATTGTGGTGACAACTGATGGGACCATTACAGACATTCCCAGAGAGGGATATCTGGAGGCAGAGGAGCGGGTGATTTCTGAGTTGAAAGAACTGGGGAAACCCTTTCTTGTGGTGCTCAATTCGGCATACCCCAGTTCCGACCGGGCTAGAGCAATCCAAAAGGAGCTAAGTCAGCGGTATCAGGTTACATGTCTTGCTGTGAACTGCCTCACCCTGGAAGAAGGGGACATCAATGGAATTTTGCAGCAGGTTTTGTATGAATTTCCAGTGAAGGAGCTGGATTTGTATTTGCCCCACTGGGTAGAGGCACTGCCACAGGAGCACCCCATTCAGGAAGCACTGTATGGCGTTATCCGTCAGGCTGCCCAGCAACTGCACCGTATCCGGGATGTAGAAGGGGCAGTGAAAGCCATGGGAGCCTGTGAACAGGTCAGCGATGCCAGAATTTCTGCCATTGATTTGGGGAGCGGTGTGGCTGCGGCTGTGCTGGAACTGCCCAGAAGCCTGTTTTATGATACCTTGTCCCAGCAGTCTGGGTTCCAGATTGCAGACGATGGGGACCTGATGGGGTTGTTGACAGAGCTTGCAAAGGTGAAAAGTGCCTATGACAAGGTGGCCGATGCTCTGAAAGAGGTGGAGGAGACGGGATATGGCATTGTAGTGCCCTCCATTGATTCTCTGGTTCTGGAGGAGCCGGAAATTGTGCGGCAGGGGGGACGGTATGGTGTGCGGCTGAAAGCCAGTGCCCCATCCATCCATATGATTCGTGCCGACATTGAGACAGAGGTCTCTCCCATTGTGGGCAGTGAGAAACAGAGCGAGGAGATGATTCACTATCTCCTACAGGAATTTGAGGGAGATACAGGAAAGATATGGCAATCCAATATTTTTGGAAAGTCCTTCCATGAACTGGTGGGAGAGGATTTGAATGCCAAAGTAAAGAGAATGCCAGAGGATGCCAGAGAGAAGCTGAGGGAGACCTTGCAGCGGATGATCAATGAAGGCTCTGGTGGGTTGATTTGTATTATTTTGTAGTATGGGGTGGCTGTCCAAAAATCTCTGATCAAACAAAACAGGTCGTAGTCGGATGACTGCGACCTGTTTTTATGTTATCCTTATCAGTGAAACAGATTCTAAAAAATTGGAATGATGACTGTGTGAAAGATTTGCCCAATTTTGGTTCAAAATTGCAGGTAAACAGGAAGTTCAACCTAAAGTTGCGCAGTAGTTGGTGGCTGCAACCAATGATTTTTGGTAAGATAAATGCCGAAAGGAGCAAAAAACTATGGATATAACTTTTTTTATGATTAGACTGGCAGCAATCCTTTATGGAATTTTCATGCTTGCAATGGTTGCTTTGTTTGGCTACATCATTTTTTTGGTGATTCAGGCTCTGCGTAAATATGTTCATTCCAAAGAAGTACGGGAACAAAAACAAGTTGTCAAAAAGAGTCTTGGGGAATTACTAAAGGAAAATAGAATTCGGTGTAAAATGACCCAGGAATTTGTTGCTGAAGCATTGGGTGTCAGCCGACAGGCAGTCTCCAAATGGGAAAACGGAACAACAGACCCAAGCACATCCAACCTGATAGCAATTTCACAATTATATGGGATTTCTGCCGAAGAACTACTAAAAAGTGTAGCGACTGACTTATTAGGGAAACCAGATGAGACAACCGGAGGAGAGAGTGAGAAGTGAAGCAAACATTATATTCAGAACAGAATGACCATAAATGGAACATTCTAAACGCCACAACATTGAAACTGATTGCAGTTTTCTTTATGTTTTTGGACCATATCCACCAAATGTTTGTCCATATTGGTGCGCCCATTTGGCTGACGATGGTGGGCAGAATGGTTTTTCCTATCTTCTTATTCGCATCTGCTGAGAGTTTTCATTATACACACAGTAAAAAGAACTATTTACAGCGTCTTTTGTTTGCCAGCTGGGGAATGACACTTTTTACAGTTGCGTTACAAAGCATCTTACCAAATCAACAGGTTGTGTTAATGAACAACGCCTTCGCTACCTTTTTTGTCACAGGTCTCTATATGCTGTTTTGGGATATCTTTGTGGATGGAATACAGAATCGAAACCCTGTTCAGGTAGGAAAGGCGGTTCTGTATGGTATTCTCCCATTTTTGGGTGCGGTTCCGCTGCTTTTTGTGGCAGGGCTTTCGTCCAATGAGGCGATTTCCTTTCCTGTGCTCAGGATTTTGATTACTTTGGCAATGCTGGTTCCAAATGTGATTGCCATTGAAGGCGGTGTTGCGATGGTGGCATTGGGAGTCAGTTTCTATATTTTCCGAAAGCATCGAGTGATACAAATTGCAATCCTCTTGGTTTTGTCTGCTGTGACCTATTTTATAGGTGACAGTATTCAATGGATGATGTGTTTTGCAGCAATACCGATTGCATTATACAATGGAGAACGTGGAAAAGGGATGAAACACTTCTTTTATCTCTTTTATCCCCTACATATTGGTGTGTTTTATCTCATTTCTACCATGGATTTCTCCTATTAGTGAAAGAGTAATCCGAAAACCAAGTTACTTAGGTTACACTTGCTCATTTACGCAGGAGAAAGGGGGCGATCGCCATGTTCAGGCTTGACACAAAAAAGAAGTAACACAATCGCAGGTTACAAATAACGGAACCACTACAACAGTATACCCCGGATGTGCCGAAAGCGCAAGAAAGAGAGGTTCTATTTTCAAGTGGCTCTATATGAAGATACCATTTCGGGAAAACTTTCTGACGAGCGCGTTCAAAAGCTTTCTACCAACTACGAGAAAGAGCAGCATCAGCTTCAAGATGTGGCAGTTGCCCTCCGTGATGAAATCGAAGCGGAGAAACAAAAAAGCACCAATGTGGAAAGGTTTCTCTCCGTTGTAGAACGGTATACGAAAATTTCCGGATTGACCCCATGTATCTTGCATGAGTTTGTTGAGAAGATCCTTGTCCATGCTGCCAGCAATCCGAAGGGTAAAAAACGCACCCAGGAAATTGACATCTACTATAGGGGCATTGGAGCCCTGGAAGTATCCCAAATAACTTCATCTAGGCAAGAATGAGAAAAACGGCATAGCCGAAGCCATACCGTTCTCTTTTGCCCCACGATGTTTTTTATCAGGATGTGCCTGTGGCAGCCCCTTTTTTATTGCTTTTTTTTGGATATTTTAGTATAATAGTCAGGACGGAGGAAACATTTGTATACTGGGTGAGTGAAGCAAAGGAAAGGGAGAGGATGAAATTGCAGGAGTTGCTGTTGGGGTTTTTGGTATGTGCAATCATTGTAGTGCTTTGCGTAGCGGCTTGGCGCAACCTGAAAAAAGGGAAGGGGAAAAAGCCGAATACAGGTACCACCACATTGTCCCCTACCTTGCGGTGGCTGAACACAGCAGGGGCTATTTTGTTGGCGGTGAATAAGGGTGATTTCCATTACATGGGAGGGATGTATATCCCAGGGAACGAACAGGATAACCGCAAACTTGAGAGCATCAAAACCATGCTGCGGAACTATTGGGAGATTGATGGGCATGAAAGTGCAATGGAGACCATGGCACATTTGGTATCCTCAGGCATGAGAAGCCGGTATTGGCGTGATATGGTTTTACTTGAGACGGTATTTTCCCAGTATTCAGAACAGGAACTCATTGAGGAGGCAAGGAAACACAATCCAAACGCCAACGCAGAGAGCTTATTGCCCAAAACATTGATGGCATACAGAAAATATGGGGAAAATGCCCTGCTGGGCTGGGATGTGGGACGTGCTGCCTATATTATACAGTGCTGCTATTTTGTGGGGTATGTCTCCATGGAAGAAGTCCTGGAAATTGGAGTGGAAGCAGGAAAATTGGCACAGGAATGCTTTAAAAACTGGGACGAGCTCATGGAAAGTTATCTGTTAGGTGGGCAATACTGGCAGGAAGAAGATGCCAATGAGCCAAACTCCATGACAGCCGGTCGGAGGAAGCTGTGTGAGAAACTGCGCAATGGGACAGGGAAATATAAGGTGAATCCCTATCAGATGGTTGCATTCCAAACCCCACTTTCCAAAGAAGTAATGACGGACCAATATGGGATGATGCCAGCTTCTCAGGCGTATGCTTAGAAAAACTAGACCCTAGAGGAGCTCGTGCAAAGGGAACAGACCAACAGACCCCTGTAATGGTACAGTTGGAAGTTACAGGTTTTTGTTGAAAATGGTCTGTAGATGGTGTATACTGCTCCACATAGGCACAAACAGAAAAACGGTCAGAGTTTCCCTCTGGTTCCAGCCACTTTGGCACCTTGCATGACGTTGCAAAAACGGATGCTGTTTGCCGCTGTCCATGGAATCAGAGGTTTTATATCGGTATCTTGGTGAGATGATGTGATGGAATACACAATACCCAGAATCATGGTGGCAGCACCAGCCAGCGGAAGTGGAAAAACCACTGTGACCTGTACACTGCTGCATCTGTTGAAAAAAAGAGGATGGAACCCATGTAGCTTCAAATGTGGACCGGATTATATTGACCCCATGTTCCATCGGCAACAGCTTCAAGTTCCCAGCCGGAATCTGGACTTGTTTTTTGTGGACGGGGAACAGGCAAAAACAGAACTGGTTCGTGGGGCAGAGGGGCATTCCTTTGCCGTGTTGGAAGGTGTGATGGGGCTGTATGATGGGATTGGGATGACAGACCATGCCAGTAGCTGGCATTTGGCAGTGGAGACGAACACCCCCATTTTGCTGGTTGTAACCCCAAAAGGGAACGCCCTCACGTTGGCAGCACAGATCAAAGGGCTTTTGACCTTTCGCCAGCCCAGTCAGGTGGCAGGGATTTTGCTCAATCAGTGCAGCCCATCTCTTGCCCATTTGCTGACTCCGGTTTTGGAACAGGAGACTGGGGTTCCAGTAGTGGGTTTTCTGCCCAACCTGCCAGACTGTGCCATAGAGAGCCGACATCTGGGGCTGTTGCTTCCACAGGAAGTGGCAGGGCTGGAGGAAAAACTGGAGCATTTGGCACAACAGATGGAACAGACGGTGGACGTGGAGCAGATTTTACAGATTGCCTGTTCTGCTCAGCCGTTGGAAGTGAGTTTGCCTGAGCAGAACCGGAAACCGCCCTGTGTGTCCATTGCTGTGGCACAGGATGAGGCATTTTCCTTCTACTATGCCCACAATTTGGAGCGGTTGGAGGCGTGTGGGGCAACACTGATTCCCTTTAGTCCCGTTCATGATGATAAGTTACCAGAGGGGACAGACGGGCTTTATCTGGGCGGTGGCTATCCAGAACTGTTTGCCCAACAGCTCAGTGAAAATACCACCATGAGACAAAGTATAGCCAACCATATCAATGGAGGATTGCCCACCTTTGCCGAGTGTGGGGGGTTCCTATACCTGCAACAATCCCTTCAGACACCGGAGGGGGTTTCTTTCCCGATGGTTGGGGTTCTGGATGGACATGGGATTCAGACAGAAAAATTGCAGCGGTTTGGGTATGTGACATTGGAACTGCTGGAAGATACCCCTTATCTGAAGCAGGGAGAGCAAATCAGGGGACATGAATTTCACCGCTGGGACTGTACCAAAACCGGGGATGCTGCCATAGCCTATAAAGCCAGTGGACGGGGAAGCTGGAACTGTATGGTGGCACATCATCAGCTATTGGCAGGGTTTCCCCACCTCTATTTCACGGAATCCTTTGCAGAGCGGTTTGTTGCCGCCTGTATCCAATATCAAAGGGGCACAGAACATGGAATTACTGCTCATTCGCCACAGCATCACAGCGGGCAATGAAAAAAAACAATATATAGGAGCCACAGACCAGCCGTTGAGTGAAGCGGGCAGACAGTTGGCACAGACAAAGCACTACCCAAAGCCGGAGAAACTCTGGGTTTCTCCCATGCTGCGGTGCAGGCAAACAGCAGAGCTTTTATTTCCTGATGTGACACAGGTGGTGGTACCTGAGTTGCGGGAGTGTGATTTTGGAACATTTGAGGGGAAAACATGGGAACAGCTCAGAGAGGAACCAGTCTATCAGGCGTGGATGGATGGGGACAGAACCATTACCTTTCCTGAGGGGGAATCCCTAGTTTCCTTTTTTGCACGTTGTCAAAAGGGAATGGAATGGGTGACAGAACAGGCGCAGGGGATTGGTTTTGGTGCAGTTGTGACCCACGGTGGAACGATTATGGCAATTCTGGAGCAGTATGGCGTGCCCAAAGCCCCATTTTACCACTGGCAGGTGGGCAACTGTGGTGGGTTTCGTGTTCAAGTGGAACAGCCCCTGCAACTGAATAGTTTGGAGAAATTTTCATAGAGACAGGAGAACAACATGGCAGCAAAGGTCATTATGGTACAGGGCACCATGTCCAATGCCGGAAAAAGTGTATTGGTGGCAGGGCTGTGCCGTATTTTTAAACAGGATGGGTACCGAGTAGCCCCATTTAAAAGTCAGAATATGGCACTGAACAGCTTTGTGACCCGGGAGGGGTTGGAGATGGGGCGTGCCCAAGTGATGCAGGCTCAGGCTGCCAGTGTAGAACCAACGGTCCACATGAACCCCATTTTGCTCAAGCCCACCAGTGATGTGGGCAGTCAGGTGATTGTGCAGGGCGAAGTGGTGGGCAATATGAGAGCAGGGGCATATTTTCAATATAAAAAGCAGCTGATTCCCACCATTATGCAGTCCTATGAGGTTCTTGCCCAAGAAAATGATATCATTGTGATAGAGGGGGCAGGCAGCCCAGCAGAAATCAACCTGAAAGCAGATGATATTGTCAACATGGGCATGGCAAAACTGGTGGATGCCCCTGTGCTTCTGGTGGGGGATATTGACCGTGGGGGTGTGTTCGCCTCTCTGTATGGAACCGTTGCCCTGCTGGAAGCAGAGGAGCGGGAGCGCATCAAAGGACTGGTCATCAATAAATTTCGGGGAGATGTGGGCATTCTCAAACCCGGATTGACCATGTTGGAGGAGTTGTGTCACATCCCTGTGGTGGGTGTGGTGCCTTATCTGAATCTGGATTTGGATGATGAGGACAGCCTCAGTGAGCGGTTTACCCACACAGAAAAAGAGGCTCCACTGGATGTGGCTGTTATCCGGCTGCCCCACCTGTCTAATTTTACCGATTTTAACGCCTTGGAGCGGCACCCTGCCATTTCTCTGCGATATGTGCAGAAGGAAAGTACACTGGGACAGCCGGATTTGCTGATTTTACCGGGAACAAAAAATACCATTGACGATTTGAAGTGGCTCAAAGAGAGCGGATTGGAAGCGGCGATTTGCAAGCGGCATGGGGCAGGAGTCCCCGTTATAGGTATCTGTGGTGGCTATCAGATGTTGGGAAAAACGCTCTCAGACCCAGACGGGTTGGAGGGCGGCGGCACGCTATGTGGTCTAGGTCTTTTGGGACATACCACTGTGTTTCTGCCCCAAAAAACCAGAACACAGAGAAAGGCAACCATTCCAAGCTGTCAGGGAATCTTTGCCTCGCTGTCCGGCTGCCCGGTGGAGGGCTATGAGATCCATATGGGCAGCAGTGGAGAACAGAACCTGTTTTCCTGTGCAGATGGTGTATTTGGAACCTATCTGCATGGAATTTTTGATTCCGTTGAGATACAGGAGAGACTTGTGACACTATTGCTGACAAAAAAAGGAATCTGCTGGCAAAAGGGACAGCCGCCAGAGGATAGCCATCAATATAGAGAACGACAATATGACATGCTGGCAGCAAAGCTGCGGGAAAGTCTTGATATAGCAGGCATCTATGCCATGATGGATGAGAACAAAAGAGGAGAACAACGATGATCTATCACTGTAAAAACGATGGATGTAATTACTGGGGAGAAGGGGAAGAACATTTGGAGAGCTGTCCCCAGTGTGGTGGTCAGCTACAGGAAGCTGATGAGGAAAAAATGTCTGGGGATGACTGGTGTGCACTGGGCATCTACTGGGTGGAACGGGAGGACGGCAAAGAGCGAGCCTACCAGTATTTCCGTAAGGCGGCACAGATGGGCAGTGCCTGGGGTGTGTGCAATCTGGGGCTGTGCATGGAGCAGGGAATTGGTGTAGAGGCTGACCCAAGGCAGGCAATTTGGCTGTATGAACAGGCGGCAGAAATGGGCAGCCTGGCAGCCCTCTGTAATTTAGGAGTGTGCTACCAGAGTGGCATTGGCACGGTGGAACAGCCCAACAGGGCAGCAGAGGTCTATGAGAAGGCGGCAGACTATGGTTCCCTGCGGGCACAAAAACTTCTGGCTCAGTGTTATGAAAAGGGGTTAGGAGTGGAAAAAGACACCGAAAAGGGGATGCACTATTTGAGAGTGGCTGCCCTACAGGGGGACCCCAGTGCACAGACCATCCTGGCAAAGCACTATGAGTTTGGGATTGGGACGGAGGTAGACCCCAAGTTGGCTTTGGGGTGGTACCGCCGGGCAGCAGAGGCAGGAGACCCAGAGGCCCAGTGCTGTTTGGGCTGGCTCTTGGAACACGGGAGATGGGTGCAGCAGGATCAAGAACTGGCATTGGAGTTCTACCACAAGGCGGCAGAAAGCGGCTACCCCAGAGGACTTCTGATGATGGCAGACTGTATCTATTATGGAAACGGTACAGAAGCCAACCAGCCTTTGGCAGTGCGCTGCTATGAAAAAGCAGCAGAGGCAGGCAGCAAGGAGGCTATGTGTACACTGGGTCTGTGCTATGAGCGGGGTACCGGTGTAGAACAGAGCTGGGAACAGGCGGTGTACTGGTATCGGCAGGGCGCAGAACATGGGCACCCACATTCTATGGGCAATCTGGCATGGTGCTATGATTTCGGAAAAGGGGTAGAACAGGATAAGGAACTGTCTACCCAGTGGTACCGCAAGGGTGCAGAAGCCGGGGATGTGCGCTCCATGAACTGCTATGCCTACTGCTGCAAGTTCGGGGAAGGGACAGAAGTGGATGAGGCTGAGGCGTTCCACTGGTACAAGAAAGCGGCAGAAGCCGGGGATTCTGATGGCATGTGCAGTCTGGGTCTGCTCTATGAAGATGGGACTGGTGTGGAGCAGAGCTGGGAACAGGCTGCCTACTGGTATGAGAAAAGTGCACAGCAGGATAACCGCCGTGGAATGGGTAATTTGGGCTGGTGTTATTTCCACGGAAAAGGGGTCAAACAGAATTTTCACAAGGCGTTTCAATGGTATAAAAGGGGCGCGGAACTGGGAAGTCCCCGTTGTATGAACCAGTTGGCTCTGATGCTCATTCATGGTACAGGTGTGAAGAAGGATGAAAAAAAAGCCATTGAATGGTTGCAGAGAGCAGCCAACGAAGGGCAGTCTGCCGCTATGTGCAGTCTGGGTTGGTGCTATGAGCGTGGTCTTGGTGTGGACAAGAGCTGGGAACAGGCGGCGGCATGGTACCAGAAGGCGGCAGATTTGGGGCATAGTGCAGCTATGAGCAATCTGGGGCTGTGCTATGAGTTTGGTTTAGGGGTAGACTGTGACGAACCCAAAGCAGTGGAGTGGTACCGCAAAAGCGCAGAGGAGCAGTTCCCACGGGGCATGTTTGAACTGGCACGCTGTTATGACCAGGGCATTGGAATAGAAAAAGACTTATCACAGGCGGTGTTTTGGTATCAAAAGGCTGCGGATTTGGGTGATACCAGTGCCATGTATCAGCTGGGTTGGTGCTATCACTACGGTTTTGGGGTGGAAGCAGACCCTGTCATGGCACGACAGCTCTACCAGAAGGCGGCAGAGGCAGGCAACCAGTATGCCATGAACAATCTGGCAGAACTGCTGGCCAATGGCGTTGGCGGCGAATTGAATTTGGAACAGGCATTTTACTGGTATGAAAAGGCAGCCAGTGCAGGCAACTCCTGTGCCCTCTATAATCTGGGCTGGCATCAGGAACAGGCTGGAAAGCTAGAGGAAGCTCTGGACTACTACCGCAGAGCACAGGAAGCTGGTGACAGTGCAGTGTATTGGGCACTGGGTCGCTTTTATGAGACAGGTACAGTGGTGGAACAGGATGTGAAGCAGGCGTTTTCCTACTATCAGAAGGGAGCCGAACAAGAGGATTTGAACTGCCAATGCCGTCTGGCACGCTGTTATGCGTTGGGCATTGGAGCACAGCAAAACGAGCAGGAGGCAGTTCAGATTGCAAAGCAGGTGCTGAATCACCCGTGGAGTGCCAACGAGTTAGAAGACTATGGCAGTCGGGAGGAGCTGGCACAGCTCAAAGAGCTGATGAAGCGGCTGGAAAAATAAAGACGGACCACTTTGTAGATGGCTTGTGCCAATATGGCACAAGCCATCTTTTGTGATTTCCACCATTTTATTTGATATATTTTCTATGAATTACACAATACACAGATTGGAATTAGGACGAAATAACTAAAAATTTGATAATTTTTTCATAATATCATATAATATGAAAATTTCATTCATAATGGTATAATCAGGTATCCTTTCAAGTGTAGTTATTTTGATGTGGGAAGGGGGAGTTGCGCTTTTTTGAGAAGGCACAGAGCAATCTTGTAAGATACCAAGGAATGAGGAGATGATCACAATGAACAGGAAACAAAGTTTCAAAAAGCGGTTCAAACGGGTAATCGCCAGCGTATTGACGTTGTGTATGCTGTTGTCTATGCTACCTGTGGTAATGGCATCCATGCCGATGGTATATGAGTATCGGCAGGAGACCACAGGAACTGTGGAGAGCGGCGCAGTCTATGCCATTTATACCAATGAAGAAGCAGACGATACCAATCGCATTCTGTACCACACAGGTACAGGAATGACAGATAAATTGCAGGGGTCTGTGACAGAAGGGGAACTGACATTAAATGCTGGTTTTTCTTCTTCCAGACAGCTATGGACCATGACCCAAAACAGCAGTGATAGTACCTATACTGTGCAAAGTGTGGATAGTGGGCGGTATTTGGACCTCTCTACAGAGTCCAGCAAAAATATCCAAACTTCTGCTGACCCTGTGTGGCTCACCCTGACATGGCAGGCAGAGACACAAACCTACACCATTTCCAAAGATGCTGGAAAGGCTCTGTCTTATGCACCTGATGACAATGGCAACATTTTTGCCGGTGATACACCCTATGGCGTGCGGTTGTTCAAACAGACCGAGGTTGTACCAGAACTGGCACCTGGAGCCCCTGCCGGAACTAGCAACAGTCAGCCTTTTGTAAAAGAGGACACAGGAAGCAACTATTTTCGCATTCCCTCTCTGATTACATTGGACAATGGCTGGATTGTTGCCGCCTCCGATATTCGTTGGCGTACCTCAGCAGACTCCCCCCAGAATCTGGATACCATTGTGAGCATTTCCAAAGACGGTGGAACTACTTGGGACTGGGAAGTGGTCAACTATTTCGGGGATATGGTGAATACTACCACAGGTCAATCCAGTGCTTCCTTCATTGACCCATCTGTTCTACAGGCAGAGGATGGCACTGTCCATATGGTGGTAGATGCCTGTCCCTCTTATGTAGGTCTCATGTATGGGAACAAAATGGGGCGTGAGAGTTCTGGGTTTGATGCACAGGGACGGCTACTTGTGGCAAAGGGAACCGCCGGTGAGGCAGCGCCCACCACCAAAAGCAGCTATACCTACTATGTGGACATCAACAATACATTCGCTGGTCAAACAATGCAGGTCAATGGAGAGGATGTTGTCCTCTATCCTATCTGTGAAGCTGCCAATGGAAGTCAGACTGGTGTATGGGTAGATCCATGGCTGAATGTGTACACCGCAGGAACTTATACCCTACAGAATGATACAGAAGTCTATGAAGTTAAGTCAGATACTGTTTCTCCAGTCTATTGTGCCCAACTTGGCGGCAACCAGGCAGTGCAGAGCAATCTGTTTTTCCTGAATTCTGAGTGGAAAGCCTACCCTGTGTTCTATATTATGCACCGCAGTGCTACCGTTGGCGCAGACGGTCTGGTGTGGAGTGACCCCCAGTTTTTGGATATTAAACTGAATGAGGATGAGGCTTTCACAGGCGTATGCCCCGGTCGGGGACTTTCCTTCCAGTACAACGGTCAGGAGCGGCTGATTTTCCCTCTGTACGACAATCAGACTGGCACTGAGCTTGCCAGCGTCATTTACTCCGATGATGGAGGCAGCTCTTGGCACCGTGGTCAGCGCAATGCAGACCTGAATGGCGTGGGCAAAACCAGTGAGTCACAGGTTGTGGCTCTGCCCGATGGGACTTTGCGGATGTATTCCCGTAATACCATCGACTATATCAGCCATGCAGATTCTACCGATGGCGGTGAGACATGGGGCACCTGTCAGAAGGATATGGACCTGTACAGCAAGAATCCCGGCAATGGCTGTATGGTATCCTTTATCAATCTGGATGGAGTGCTGGTAGCACCAGACAACACCATTTATGAGAACTTGATTCTCGCCTCTTATCCAGTGGTTCAGCGTTCTCAGGGCGTAGTGCGCATTGGCTCCATTGGCAAAGATGGCACTGTAACCTGGCTCAATGGGGATGAGACCCGCTATCAGGGGGCTGGAAATTTCAGCTATTCCTGTGTGACCCAGTTGTTGGGTGAGAACAATACCCCATCGGATGTGTTTGGGATTCTCTATGAATATGGAAATGAGACAGAAACCATCCACTATGAGCAAGTGACAGTGAAAGACCTGCTGGGTGACGGCTGGTTTTTGGTGCATGACACTTCTGTTACACCAAAGATTACCATTCATACCCTGTTCTTAGATATGGAAATTGGAGAACAGGTTACATTGCAGGCAGTGGTGGAGCCAACCAATATTCCCGTTGTGTGGAGTTCCAGCAATCCCACAGTAGCAACGGTCAACAATGGTTCTGTTACAGCCATTACTTCTGGTACTACCACCATTACAGCCACCATTTCCACAAACGGAATTACACGTTCGGCTTCTGTCCCTGTGGCAGTACAGGGGGCAGAGGGAAGCCAAGTTATTTTACCTGATCTCTTTGTGGATGCAATTGAGGCTGTCCACTATGATGCCAAAACCACCTATGATTTGGCGACAAATGGTATTGAATCTGGGGAGGCATATGCCATTTTCCATCGTGGAAGCAGCCGCATTCTGTACCATGCAAGTGGTGCCAGTACCACCGACCATGTGACAGGCTCTGTGGAAGGAAACAGCCTGACTTTGGATGGTGGGTATGCAGAAAGTCGGCAGTTGTGGACCATTACCCAGCAGGAAAATGGCGGCTATACTGTGCAGAGCAAAGAGGCAGATGGCAGATACCTCAATCTCAATAAGGTAACAACTCCTGGCAGTAAGGTGCCTGTGACAGATGAACAACAGAC
>CALWON010000125.1 GCA_944383165.1 uncultured Oscillospiraceae bacterium | reverse complement strand
TCAGAGGCAACGTATACAGAAAGAAGCAGTACCATTGTACTTGACCACAACACAAACGCACATAGACAGGGAGTTTCATAAGGTCTCAGAGGCAACGTATACAGAAAGAAGCAGTACCATTGTACTTGACCACAACACAAACGCACATGGACAGGGAGTTTCGTGAGGTCTCAGAAGAAACTCTCAAAATGGACAGGGAGTTTCATAAGGTCTCAGAGGCGACGTATACAGAAAGAAGCAGTACCATTGTACTTGACCACAACACAAACGCATATGGACAGGGAGGTTTATAGGGTTGCTGTCCTTACTTCACATTGAAAACATTGCACTCATCGAAAGTGCAGACATCCGCTTTGAGGCTGGCTTTAATGTACTCACCGGCGAGACAGGAGCGGGAAAATCCATTATCATTGACTCCATTGGGGCAGTGCTGGGGGAGCGCACCAGTCGGGAGCTGATTCGCACCGGCGCAAAATCCGCCAGAGTGTGGGCAGTCTTTACCCAGCTTCCCAAATTGCCTCTGCTGGAACAGTACCAGATTTCTCAGGAAATCGGGGAGTTGCAGCTCCAGCGTGAAATTCAGGGGGACGGGCGCAACCTGTGCCGAGTCAATGGAAAGCCGGTGACAGTGGCACAGCTGCGGGAACTGGGCAGACACCTTTTGAACATCCACGGGCAGCACGACGGGCAACAGCTATTGGATGCAGCCACCCATCTGGGCTATCTGGACGGGTTTGGGCACCATCAACCGTTATTGGAGCCATACAAAGCCCAATACAGTGTGGTTACAGGTCTGCGGCGGAAAATTGCATCCCTACAGATGAACGAGGCGGAGCGGGTGCGGCGGATTGACACGCTGACCTATCAAATTGGCGAACTGGAGCGGGCAGATTTGAAGGCAGGGGAGGAGGAGGAGCTGGAAACCCGGCGCACCCTGTTACGCAGTGCGGGCAGATTGATGCAGGGGGTGCAGGGTGCAGACTTTGCCCTCAGTGGCGATGAGACACGGCAGGGGGCCTGTGCCCTCCTTGCCGATGCAGTGGGCAGTCTGGACAGCCTCTCTGATGTGAGCACCGACCTGAAGGAGCTGGCGGACAAGCTGCGCGCCATCCAAGAGGCGGCGGACGAGATTGCAGAGGCGGTGCGTGATGTGGAACGCAGTGTGGATTTGAACTCCAACGAACTGGATGAAGTGGAGACACGGCTGGACATTCTCTACCGCCTGAAAAAGAAGTACGGCAGCACCACCGAGGAGATGCTCCAATATTTGGAGCAGTGCAGGCAGGAGCTGGACCAGATCCAGGTGGCAGATGACACCATGCAGCGGCTGGAACAGAAACTGGCGGCGGAAAAACAGGAGCTGGTACAGCAGGCACAGGCACTCAGTCAGGCACGCAGACAGGCAGCGGACAGTTTACAGCGGCGAGTCCAGGAGGAATTGCGGCAGCTTGACATGCCCAAAGTACAGTTCCAGGTGGAATTTTCCCCCAAAGGCGGGGAACTGGGCATGGACGAAACGGGGATGGACGAGGTACAGTTCCTCATGTCTGCCAACGTAGGTGAGGGGCTGAAACCCATTCAGAAAGTGGCATCTGGCGGCGAGTTGTCCAGAGTGATGTTAGCTCTGAAAAATGTACTGGCAGCAGATGACGAAGTGGGCAGCCTTGTGTTTGATGAAGTGGATACTGGCGTATCCGGCAGGGCAGCCCAGAAAGTAGCGGAAAAGATGGCACAGGTGGCACAGCTCAAACAGGTGTTGTGTGTCACCCATCTACCCCAGATTGCGGCTATGGCAGACAGCCATTTTGCCGTCAGCAAAGGGGAGAAGGAGGGGCGCACCTATACCCAGATGGTGCAGCTGGCAGAGCCGGAGCGGAGCGAGGCCATCGCAAGACTCTTTGGCGGCACTGCCCTGACTCCAGCCCTGCTGGAAGGGGCTCAGGAACTGCTCAGCCACGCCCAGCAGTGGAGAGAACAGATTTCCCATTGATTTGCACACTTTTCTGTGGGAAGGGAATGTTTCTATATTTCCCTCATGAAAGCACAGCAGTGGAGGAAACAGTGCCATAGATAAAAATTAGCCCTGCGGAGTTTCCGCAGGGTTTTTGTCCCCTTGATTTAGTAAGAGTGCATAAAAAACAGAAACCAAAACACACAGAGTTGACAAAAATATGATTTATCCCAAAATTCCCCTTGTAATTTCCTGACAATAGGTCTATAATAAGCCCATGAAGCAACTGGAAACGGTTCCAGAAACGTTTCCAGTTTAATGAGACAACAAAAACTTGCAATTTACAGGAGGAATGAAATATGAAAAGACGGATGATGGCTCTTACTCTGTCCAGTACCCTTGCACTGTCCCTGCTGGCAGGCTGTAGCGGCGGCACCACCGGCACAACCACGAGCGGCAGCACCACCGGCAGCACCAGCGGCGGTGGAGATGCAGCCAGCGGTTCTGTATTTTTCCTGAACTTTAAGCCTGAGCAGGATGCCCAGTGGCAGGAGCTTGCCAAGATTTACACTGAGGAGACCGGTGTACCTGTCACCATCAAAACGGCCGCCTCTGGTCAGTATGAGACAACCTTGAAGGCAGATATGGCAAAGAGCGACGCACCCACCCTATTCCAGGTGAACGGTCCTGTGGGTCTGGCAGCATGGAAGGACTACTGCTATGACCTGTCCGGCACCCCCATTGCAGGGGAGCTGACCAGTGAGGACTTTGCCCTGATGAACGGGGAAGAAATGGCTGGGATTGGCTATGTGCTGGAGACCTACGGCATTATCTACAACAAGGCACTGCTGGAACAGGCTGGCTACACCGCTGAAGATATTACAAACTTTGACTCTCTCAAGAAGGTGGCAGAGGACATCACCGCCCGTAAGGGTGAGCTGGGCTTCAGTGCTTTCACCTCTGCCGGCATGGACGGCTCCTCTGACTGGCGTTTCAAAACCCACCTTGCCAACATGCCCATCTACTATGAATACAAGGCTGACGGCATCAACAGCACCGACGCCATCAAGGGTACTTACTTAGACCAGTATCGCCAGATTTGGGACTTGTACATCAACAACGCCACCTGTGACCCCGGTCTGTTGTCCACCAAAACCGGCGATGATGCAACCGCAGAGTTTGTGACTGAACAGGCAGTATTCTACCAGAACGGCACATGGGCTTATGCTGATGTAGCGGAACTGGGTGACGAGAATCTGGGTATTCTGCCCATCTACATTGGGGTCGATGGAGAGGAGCAGCAGGGTCTGTGTACTGGTACTGAGAACTACTGGTGTGTGAATAAGAATGCCGCTCCTGAGGACATTCAGGCAACGCTGGATTTCATGTACTGGTGTGTCACCTCTGAGACTGGTACCAAGGCAATGTGCGGCGGCGAAGGTGCTATGCCTTCTGGTGCAGCCGGTATGGGCTTTGTGATTCCATTCAAGGGCAACTTGGAATCCAGCAACCTGTTGGTCAATCAGGCAAATGAGTATGTAGCAAATGGCTATACCCCTGTGTCCTGGAACTTCTCCACCATGCCTTCTGAGGAGTGGAAGAACGGGGTTGGTTCTGCGCTGACCACCTATGCAGCCGACCAGACTGACGCAAACTGGGACGCTGTGGTCAAGGCATTTGTAGACGGCTGGGCAACTGAGGCTGCCGCAGCCAAGGCATAAACACCCATAGATACTGATAGGATGGGCGGACGGATTCCTTCCGTCTGCCCATTGTTTATCTTGTAACAAAGGAGGGTTTCCCAGTGGAACGCAGTATCAAACGATATTTGCCTATTTTCGTCATTCCTACCATGGCAGCCTTTGCCATTGGTTTTATCATTCCCTTTATTATGGGTATCTGGCTTTCTTTCTGTGAGTTTACCACAGTGACAGATGCCACATTTGTGGGCATTTCCAACTATATCAAAGCCATACAGGATGCCATATTTCTCCACTCTTTCTGGTATACCGCCCTGTTTGCGGTGGTCAGTCTGGTGGTCATCAATGTGATTGCCTTTTTGCTGGCATTGGCATTGACCCAGAATATGCGTGGTACCAACCTATTCCGCACAGTATTTTTTATGCCAAATTTGATTGGTGGTATTGTGTTGGGCTATATCTGGCAGTTGATTTTCAATGGCATTCTGGCACCTTACGGCAAAGCCCTTGCCCTGAATGAATGGTATGGCTTTGTAGGTCTGGTGATTCTGGTGGCGTGGCAGCAGATTGGTTATATGATGATTATTTACATAGCCGGCTTGCAGTCCATCCCCGGAGATGTGAACGAGGCAGCCGCCATTGATGGAGCCAACGGCATCACCAGACTGTTCAAAATCACCATTCCCATGATGATGCCCTCCATCACCATTTGCACCTTCCTGTCCATTACCAACGGGTTTAAGCTGTTTGACCAGAACTTGTCCCTCACCGCTGGTGAGCCTTCCAAATTGTCTGAAATGATGGCAATGAACATCTATCAAACCTTCTTCGGCAGAGTGGGCTGGGAAGGTGTCGGACAGGCAAAGGCAGTGATTTTCTTCCTGATTGTAGTGGGCATTGGTCTGATTCAGCTGAGAATGACACGGTCTAAGGAGGTACAGCAGTAATGAAACGAAAGGAAAAACTGAGCTGGGCAGGGACAGGGCTTTTTACCTTCCTCTCCATCTTCTATATTCTCCCTATTATCATTGTGTTATATAACTCCTTCAAAAAGAAATCCTATATCAATTTGGAGCCATTCACACTGCCTACAGAAAAGACCTTTGCAGGCACAGAGAACTACCTCAACGCCATTGACCAGTATGGGCTTTTGGAGGCAGTGGGTTGGACAGTATTCATCACTGTGGGTTCTGTGCTGGTGATTTTGGTATGTACTTCTATGTGTGCATGGTATATCACCAGAGTGAAAAACCGCTTCACCAAAGGGGTTTACCTGCTGTGTGTCTTTTCCATGGTAGTGCCCTTCCAGATGGTCATGTTCACCCTGTCTCTGGTGGCAGACCGGCTGGGACTGAATACGCCTTGGGGTATCATCATCATTTATCTGGGCTTTGGTGCTGGGCTTGCTGTGTTTATGTTCTGCGGCTTTGTCAAGTCTATCCCCATTGAAATTGAGGAGGCGGCATTGATTGACGGCTGTTCCCCTCTGAGAATGTTCTTCTCTGTGGTACTGCCCATTATGAAACCCACTTATATTTCTGTGGGTATTTTGGAAACCATGTGGATTTGGAATGACTTCCTGTTGCCCTATCTGGTATTGGATACCAACAAATATAAAACCGTCTCCATTATCATTCAGTATATGAAGGGTAGTTTCGGCAGAGTGGATATGGGAGCCATTATGGCAGCCCTCATTCTGGCAGTGATTCCTGTTGTAGTATTCTACTTGAGCTGTCAGAAGCACATCATCAAAGGTGTGGCAGCCGGAGCCGTGAAGGGATAAACAAAGCAAGGAAAGGTGGTTTGAGGTCCTATGGCAGTGACCATCAAAGATATTGCCAGACTGTCCGGCTATGGAGTTGGCACCGTGTCCCGTGTCCTCAACAACCACCCGGACGTGAGCGAAAAGGCGAGAAGTGCCATTTTGCAGGTGGTGGAGGAGCAGGGATTTGAGCCAAACAGCAACGCTAGACACCTGAAAATGCAGGGGCGTTCTGCCATTGCCGTGTTGGTGAAAGGTTCCCAGAATCTGCTGTTTGCCGATATTCTGGAGCGGATTCAGATGCGCCTCAGTGACAATGGGGAGGACATCTACACCGCCTATCTGGACGAAGATGCAAACGAAGTGCTGTATGCGGTGCAGCTGTGCCGGCTGCGCCGCCCCAAGGGGATTGTCTTTCTGGGTGGGGATTTGGAGCACTTTCGGAAGGGATTTGGAGAAATTTCCGTCCCCTGTGTGCTGCTGACCAACTACGCAGGGGAGCTGGGCTACCAAAATTTATCCAGTTTTACCACCGACGACCGAACAGCAGCCAAAGCCGTGATTGACTATCTGGTAGACTGTGGGCACAGTCATATTGGGATTCTGGGGGGCAATCTGTCTCTGGAACAGATCAGCCACCTGCGCCTTCAGGGGATAGAGGATGGAATGCACGTCCACCATCTGCCCTTTGACCGGGAGAAGCAGTACCGCCCCTGCCGCTTCTCTATGGAGGCAGGCTATCAGGGAGCCAAAGACCTGCTGACACGCAATCCAGACCTGACAGCTATTTTTGCATTGGGTGATGTGATTGCACTGGGGGCAATGCGTGCCATACGGGATATGGAATTGAATGTACCAAAAAATATTTCCATTGTGGGCTACGATGATATTGTGTCTGCCCAGTACAGTATTCCAAGATTGACCACAGTGCATCAGGATACACAGGCACTGGCACAGCAGGGCGTGGATACCCTGTTACAGCAGCTCCACACCAGAACAGCCCCTGTTCATGGGGTGATTCCTTACACCTTATGTACTCGGGAGAGCGTACAAAAACCACAGGAAAGGTTGTGTCAACCATGAGAACCGCAGGAATTTTAATGCCCGTCACTGCTTTGCCGTCCCCCTACGGAGTGGGAACCATGGGCAAGGCAGCCCGGGAGTTTATTCAGTTTTTGAAGGATGCCAAGCAGACCTGCTGGCAGATTTTGCCCTTGAATCCCACCAGCTACGGGGATTCCCCCTACCAGTCTTTTTCTTCCTTTGCCGGCAACCCCTATCTCATTGATTTGGATGACTTGCAGGCAGAGGGACTGCTGGAACAGAAGGACTACAAAGACCTGAACTGGGGCAGCAATCCAGAACAGGTGGATTATGGGCTTCTGTATCAAAACCGGTTTTCTGTCCTGAAAAAGGCGGTGGAAAAGCTGCCACAGGTGTATGGGGAGCAGTTCCAGACCTTTTGTACAGAACAGGCGGAGTGGCTGGACAACTATGCCCTGTTTATGGCGTTGAAAGATGCCTTCGGCGGTGTGGCGTGGTCGGAGTGGACAGAAGAATTGCGGTGCAGAGAGCCACAGGCAGTGGAACAGGCAAAAAAACAGTATGCAGACCAGATTACCTTCTGGAAAGGGGTCCAATTCCTCTTTTTCCACCAGTGGTCTGCCCTGAAAACGCTGGCAAATGAAAACGGCATTTCCATCATTGGAGATGTACCCATTTATGTGGCACTGGACAGTGCAGACGTGTGGGCAAATCCACAGGAATTCCAGTTGGATGAGAACCGGAACCCCACCGAGGTGGCAGGCTGCCCACCAGATGGCTTTTCTGCCGATGGGCAGTTGTGGGGAAATCCCCTGTTCCAGTGGGACAAGATGAAGGAAGATGGGTACCGCTGGTGGATGAAGCGCATTGAATTCCAGTTTACCATCTGTGATATTTTGCGGATTGACCATTTCCGGGGTTTTGATGCCTACTATGCCATTCCAGCCGGAGCCAAAAACGCCAAAAAGGGCAGATGGCGAGAGGGACCAGGGATTGACTTTTTCCGCACCTTGGAGGAAACATTGGGGAAACGTGCCATTATTGCGGAGGATCTGGGCTTTCTCACCCCATCGGTGTATCAGTTGTTGGAGGACACCGGCTATCCCGGCATGAAGGTGCTGGAATTTGCCTTTGACAGTCGGGACGGTGGGGGAGCCACCTACCAGCCCCACAACTACCCCAGAAACTGTATTGCCTATGTGGGTACCCACGACAACGACACCGTGCAGGGCTGGCTGAACACAGCCGACCCCGGCGATGTGGCACTGGCACGGGAATATCTGTGTCTTCAAAAGGGAGAGGAACACTGGGGCATGATGCGAGGCATTTGGAGCAGTGTGGCAGACTGTGCCATTGTCCAGATGCAGGATGTACTGGGGTTAGGCTCAGAGGCAAGAATCAACACCCCATCCACACTGGGGGGCAACTGGGTATGGCGGATGAAAGAGGGCAGCCTGACCCAAGAGCTGGCACATAAAATCGCAAGACAGATGGAACTCTATGGAAGAACCAAACCAAAGCCCAAGAAAGGGGAACAGGACATGACAAATCTGAAAGAAGCACTGGACGAGGCACTCAAAGCACAGGGTTGCAGCTGGGAGGACTGCACCAAAGAGCAGGTGATGACCGCTCTATTGGTGGCAATCCGCCAGCAGCAGAAGGACATGGCACCAGCCAAGGGCAAAAAGAAACTCTACTACTTCTCTGCTGAGTTTTTGATTGGTCGCTTGCTGCGTGCAAACCTCATCAATCTGGGCTGTCTGGAGGAAGTGGAACAACTCCTTGCGGAGCATGGCTACACCTTCACCGAAATTGAGGAGTGTGAAAAGGAGCCTTCCCTGGGCAACGGCGGTCTGGGACGGCTGGCAGCCTGTTTCCTGGACTCCATCGCCTCTCTGGGCTTGCCCGGTGACGGCGTGGGACTGAATTACCACTATGGGCTGTTCCACCAGAACCTGTCCACCGGCGCACAGCAGGAGGAGGCAGACCCATGGATTGAACCGGAGTCCTGGCTGTTGGATACTGGGATTTCCTTCCCTGTCCCCTTTGCCAACGGCATGATGATGGCAAAGCTGTTTGATTTGGAAGTGCCCGGATATGAAAATGGAGTGTGCAACCGTCTCCACCTCTTTGATGTGGAGCAGCCTGCCCCAGCCCCAGAGCATGGCATTGATTTTGATAAAACAGATATTGCCCACCATCTGACTTCTTTCCTGTACCCCGATGACAGCGACGAAAATGGTCGTCTGCTCCGTGTGTACCAGCAGTATTTCATGGTCTGTGCTGGCGCACAGCTGATTTTGAAGGAGTTGCAGGACGCTGGGCACACCTTGCAGGAGCTGGACCAGTATGTGATGATTCAAATTAACGATACCCACCCCTCTATGGTCATTCCAGAACTCATTCGTCAGTTGATGGAACGTGGCGTGGACTTGGAGCGGGCAATCTATCTGGTGGAGCGGAGCTGTGCCTATACCAACCACACCATTTTGGCAGAGGCACTGGAAAAGTGGCCTGTGTCCTATCTGGAGAAGGTGGCTCCCCAGTTGCTGCCTGTGATTCAGGAGCTGGATAAGCGGGCAAAGCTGAGAAGTTCTGACCCCAAAACTGCCATTTGGGATGAAAACAACCTGATTCATATGGCACATATGGACATCCACTACAGCAGTTCTGTCAACGGCGTGGCAGCCCTGCACACAGAAATTCTGAAAGACAGCGAACTGAACGCATTTTACAAGTTATATCCCCAGAAATTCAACAACAAGACCAACGGCATCACCTTCCGCCGCTGGCTCATGGGCTGCAATGCACCTCTGTCTAACCTGATTACCCAGACCATTGGGGAGGAGTGGAAGAAAAACCCCGACTGTCTGAAGGATTTGGAGGCACACAAAGAGGAGCTGCTCCCCAAGCTGTTGGAGGTAAAGGCACAGAGCAAGCAGAACTTAGCCCGTTGGCTGAAGGAACAACAGGGTATTACAGTAGATGAGAATTCTATTTTCGACATCCAGATTAAGCGTCTGCACCAGTATAAGCGGCAGCAGATGAACGCCCTGTATGCCATCTGGAAGTATTTCCAGATTAAGGAGGGCAACCTACCCAAGCGACCCATCACCCTGATTTTCGGAGCCAAGGCAGCCCCAGCCTATACACTGGCAAAGGACACCATTCATCTGCTGCTGTGTCTCAGTAAGCTCATTGACCGTGACCCAGAGGTTTCCAAGTGGCTGAAGCTGGTGATGGTGGAGAACTACAATGTGTCTGCCGCCCAGATGCTCATTCCAGCCTGTGACATTTCTGAGCAGATTTCTCTGGCATCCAAAGAGGCAAGCGGCACCGGCAATATGAAGTTTATGGCAAATGGAGCGGTGACACTGGGCACACTGGACGGAGCCAATGTGGAAATTTCCCAGTTGGTAGGGGAGGAGAACATCTACCTCTTTGGCAAGCACTCTGACGAAGTGATTGCACTGTATGCCAACAATGGCTACCACAGCAGTGACTACTGGCAGAATCCTGAGATTGGAAAGCTGGTGGACTTTATCCTCAGTCCAGAGCTGATGGAACTGGGCAATCTGGACAGCCTTCTGCGGCTCTATAAGGACTTTATTGCCAAGGATTACTTCATGACCCTGCTGGATTTGGAGGACTATATCAAGGTGAAGGAGCAGTGCCTTGCCGATTATGAGAATCGGGAGGCATGGGCAGAAAAGATGCTGGTGAATGTGGCACGTTCTGGCTTCTTCTCCTCTGACCGCACCATTCGAGAATACAACAACGATATCTGGCACTTGTCTACTTTTTCTTAAAAGAAAAAGTAGGCAAAAAGAACTTCGAGCGTAGCCATCACTGACGTGTTTTAAGGGAATAAAGTTGTGGTTTCCAAGAGTATTGGGTTGTGATTCTAAAGTGTAGA
>CALWON010000124.1 GCA_944383165.1 uncultured Oscillospiraceae bacterium | reverse complement strand
CTCGGGGACCACCCCTTTCACACGCTGGTCGAACTGTTCCAGCTCCTCAAAATCAAACACGTCCTGTAGGGACTCCAGCGGCACAGGGTGTACCACCTGTTCAAACCGCTCCAACGCCTTTCCCCCTACTCTCTGGGTGGGGGAATCCGGCGTCACCAGTTCTGGGTGTGCCTGTTCCAGCTCCTCTAGCTTTCTCAACTTCTTGTCGTAGTCAAAATCGGACATGGTTGGATTGTCCAACACATAGTATTCATAATTTGCCCGTTCCAGCTCTTTCCGCAGGGCAAGCAATTCTTCCATTGCACATTCCTCCTTGGTGTCAGCAGGTCAGGAAGCCAGATAAAACTGGGGAACCTGCCCTACAATCACAGTTTCTGCCACGCACAGACGGGTATCACAGTTGGTTTCCACCGCTCCGGCAGGCAGCATCAGGGTCAACGGGATATGGAGCACCAGCTCAATCCGGTGCAGGGTCTGATTGACCCCGGCAGAAGAAAAGCTGCTTTCAAACTCCCCCTCCACCGTTCCCACGGTCATGGCGTGCACCTTCAGTTCTGGTCCCAGTCCCCACAGAATATCCAAATCCACCAGACTGCCCAGAGGGATATGGATCTGGCTCACGTCCAACCCCTCCAGTTCCTCCAGAACCGCCTCCAGCAGTCTGGCTCTCAGGGTGTTCATGGCTGCCATGTCTGTTGTCAGGGCAATCACATTCCCCTGTGCATCCTGTTCCATGTGTACCAGCTGCCCATAGGACACCCCTTCCAGCTCCCTGACCACACAATCTTCTATGGTTTTTGTCACAATGGTCTGGGTCTGTGCCTGTGCCACCATTACCACCATAGGGCGCAGCCGGCTCTCCAAAATGGAGACACACAGCCACGCTGTTCCCAGTGCGATCAGCAGTGTCACCAGCACCCCTGTACCGCCTGTGAAAGAGACTCCGCCGCCTCCTATGCTGCGCCTCAGCTTTCTCCGCAGTATTGATATGCCCCGTCTCATAGGATACCCCCTCAGAGTAGCCTATGACAAAAATCCAAAAAGAATTACTGTGTTAACTGCTGAACCGCCAGCAACACCCCTAATTTTCCTGATTCATAGGTAAGCCCACCCTGTAAATACACGGTATAGGGTGGACGCATGGGCGCATCCGCTGACAGTTCAATGGATGCCCCCTGTATAAATGCCCCGGCTGCCATAATCACAGGGCAGTCATAGCCGGGCATGTCCCACGGCTCTGGTGTCACATAGGAGTCCACCGGTGCACCAAACTGAATGCCCCGACAGAACTTTTTCAGTGCCTCCGGCTCTTTCATGTGAATCATCTGGATAATATCATGGCGCACCTCATGGGAGGCTGGCTGTGTCTCATAGCCCAGCAACTCCATCACACGGGCAGCAAAGACAGCGGTTTTCACTGCCTGCGCCACTGTATGGGGAGCTAAAAACAGACCCTGATACAGAAGGCGGTTGTTGCCAAGGGTAGAACCGCACTCTGCCCCAATGCCGGGCACGGTCAAACGCATGGCAGCCCCTTCCACCAAGTCACGCCGACCAGCTACATAGCCACCTGTGGGAGCCAGTCCGCCACCGGGATTTTTGATAAGGGAGCCCACCACCAGGTCAGCCCCCACATGGGTGGGTTCCAGTGTCTCCACAAACTCCCCATAGCAGTTGTCCACCACAATGGCAGCGTTGGGATTGGCTGCTTTGATGACCTTGCACATCTCCCCAATTTCTGCCACAGACAGGGAAGCACGGGTGGAATAGCCTTTGGAACGCTGAATAAGCACCACTTTCACACGGGGGTCAGCGGCTGCCTTTGCCATCCCCTCCAAGTCGGGCTGATTGTCACGCAGTTCCACCTGCCGATATTCCACCCCATAATCTTTCAGAGAGCCGTGCCCCTTGTCCACTGCACCAATCACCCCCAACAGGGTGTCATAAGGCGCCCCCACTGCGGACACCAGCACATCCCCAGCCTTCAACGCCCCATACAGAGCGGAGGCAATGGCGTGGGTGCCGTTGACAAACTGAATCCGCACCAGAGCCGCCTCTGTGCCAAAAAGCTGTGCATAAATTTCATCCAGCTTATCCCGTCCAAGGTCGTCATAGCCATAGCCGGTGGTTCCTGCAAAATATGCCTCTGCCACCCGATGGGTCTGGAATGCCTCCAACACTCGTGCCGCATTTTCCTCTGCAATGGCATCAATCCGGGCAAACTGTTCTTTTAAGTCCTCCTGTGCCTGGTGTGCCAGTGCATAGACCTGTTTACTGATTTGCAAACTCATGATCTTCTTTCCTGTTACCTTCCCAATCAAACTTCATTCAAATTTTTACGCAGAACTGCCAACAGCAAGTCCACGCAGTTCTGTACATCCTTTTGGTGTACCATTTCCGTTGGGGTGTGGATATACCGGCAGGGCACAGATACCCCTCCTGTCACAACCCCCAGTTTTGTGGTGTGAATTGCCCCTGCATCAGTTCCCCCTGCCTTCAAAATATCTTTCTGGACAGGAATCTGGTGCTCCTGTGCCACCTGTTCCAGCAGATGCACCATTTTGGGGTGACAAATGACCGAGCGGTCCATCACTTTAATGGCTGCACCCTTTCCAAGCTGCACCGTGCCGCATTGTTCAGAACCTGGGGTATCGTCCACATCGGTCACATCCACCGCCAGAGCGTAGTCTGGTGCAATCCCCCAAGCGGCAGTTTTTGCCCCTCTCAGCCCCACTTCCTCCTGGGCAGAAAAGACAAAATATACATCATTGGGGCAGTCCTTGAGCTGGGACAGCACTTCCAGCAAAATGGCGCAGGAAATCCGGTTATCCAGATAGGGAGAGCGCACACAGTCCCCCTGTGCCACCGTTGGCATGTCATATACCGCAGTATCTCCCACCTGCACCTGTTTTTTGGCTGCTTCTTCGCTGTCTGCGCCAATGTCCAGATAGCATTCATCCAGTTTTAAACTGGACAGCTTGGCTTTTTCCTCTTTTGCCACCACACCACAGGTTCCATTTTTGAATTTAACAGGGGTGTAAAGGGCTTCCGACGGAGCCACACCGCCCAGCCGTCCCACTCTCAGAAATCCCTCTTTCTCAATGTGGGTGACAATGAACCCAATGCTGTCCATATGGGCACTGAGCATCACCTTTGCCCCTGTGCCCTGTTTGTGTACCATCAGATTGCCCATTACATCCACGGTCACTTCATCGGCATAGGGCAGAGCCAGATGGCGAATCACCTCACAGATGGCGCTCTCATCCCCAGAAGGTCCGTGGGCATGGGTCAGTTGTTCCAGTTGCTCCAGTTGTATCATTGGGTGTTCTCCTCTCCCTTTTCCAGCTCTTTGGCTGTATGTTCAAGAAACAGCCGTGTGAGCTGTAACATATGCTGAAAATCTGCCACATTGCCCACACTGGTGGGAGCGTGGAGATAGCGGACCGCGGCAGACAGGGCAGCCACACGCACCCCAGCTTTGGTGCGCTGGATGGTTCTGGCATCGTTGCCCCCTGCAATGTATTCCTTGGTCTGCCAAGGAATCTGGTGTTCCTCTGCCAAATTCCGCAGTTGTTCAAACAGTCCCCGGTCATAGATGGTCCCGCCGTCCATATAGGAAATCACAGGACCTTTCCCGGGGCTGCATACCATTCTGTGGGCATCCACGGAGGGCAAATCCGCTGCCGTGGTGGTCTCCAGTACCAGTGCCACCTCAGGGGTCACAGAAAATGCCGCTCCAAATGCCCCTCTGGTGCCCACTTCCTCCTGAGCAGTAAAGGCAAAGGTCACATCTAGGGGCAGTTCCTCCTGCAACAGAGTCAACAGAATGGCACAGCCCAGCCGGTCATCAATGGCTTTGGAGCGGAACAGCCCATTTCCAAACTCTGCCGCCTCGCCCACAAATGCGCCGTAGCTGCCCAGCGGCACTTTTTCCAAGGCTTCCTCTTTGCTGGTGGCTCCAATGTCCAGATACAGATTTTCTGTTTTGGGGACTTTTTTCATATCATCTTTTGATAACATGTGGATGGCTTTCATGCCAATGATACCAGCCACCTTCTGTTCCCCCAGTACCACCGGTTTTCCCAGTGTGACCCGACGGTCTACACCGCCTACAAAGTCAAATTTCAAAAAGCCGTCCTTGTCTGCTCCTGTGACAATCAGTCCCACCTCATCCATGTGGGCACAGAGCATCAGGTGATTTCCGCTTGCAAGTTTTCCTTTTTTGAATACAATCAGGTTTCCCAGTGCATCGGTTTTCATGGTGGTTGTGTGGGGCTTTGCCACCTGTGCAATATAATTCCGCACACAGTCCTCATCCCCTGACACCCCGTTGAGGGTACACAGGGTTTTTAACAGTTCTAACATAGCGGCTCCTTTCCCACACCCAGCACAAAGGCGGTGAGCAGTTTTGCAGTCTCCTCCAAATCCCCTCTGTGGACGGTTTCCACTGGGGTGTGCATATACCGCAGAGGGATGGACAGTACCCCTGTGGCAACCCCCTCCCGTACCACTTGCATCACCCAGCCGTTGGTTCCAGAGGAACCAGCCATAACTTCCAGTTGATAGGGAATTTGCTCCTGCTCCGCTGTGGCTTTCAGGCGGTTCACCAGCCACTTTGCACAGTTGGGACCCATGCCAATGACGGTCCCCTTGCCCAATGGAAAGGTCTTGTCTTTGGAGGCGTCGGGGGAATCTCCGTGGGTCACATCAATGGCAATACAGGCATCTGGAATCATGCCATAGGTGGCAGTCATTGCCCCTGTGCTGTGGGTTTCCTCCTGAGTACTGCCCAGAAAATAGACATCCACATCCAGCTCTTTCCCTTGCAGCCGCTCTGCCACATCCAGCAACACTGCAAACGAAGCCCGGTCGTCCATTGCCTTTCCACACAGTAACTGTTCCCCCAGAGCCTGACAGGAGGTGTGATACACGGCAGGGGTTCCAATGGGAATCCTGTTCTGTGCCTCCTCCTGAGACAGTCCCACATCAATATATAACTCTTTCACAGGAATAGCATTGTCAAATTCCTCACTGTTCTGCACATGGGGTGGCAGACAGGTCACAACCCCAACCACAGGGGGCTGGGTCATCAGAAGCACTTCCCGGTCGGGCAGCATACGAGGGTCAACTCCACCCACTGTGGTAAAGCGGAGAAATCCCTCCTCATGCCCTGTGACCAGAAATCCGATTTCATCCAAATGGGCATCCAACAGCAGCTTTTTTGCCTCTGGCTTTCCACAGCGGCGCACCCCTACCACATTGCCCATTCTGTCTATGAATGCCTCATCCACCAGCGGTTTGAGTAACTCCAGTGCCACCTGTGCAGCCTGTTGTTCATAGCCGCTGGGAGCTGCCAGTTCACACAGGGTTTCCAAAGTTTTTTCGTAGTTCACCCCAAAACCCTCCTATTCCTGTTGGCATACCAACGTCTAGTCTGGCTACCCACACTCCATAACATTTTCTTGTCGTGTGCCATGAAATCCTCCCATTACAGTTCCTGTACCAGCTTTTTGAACACCTGCCCACGCTCCATGAAGTTTTTGAACTGGTCAAAGGCGGCACAGGCTGGGGACAGCACCACCACATCGCCCTTTTGTGCCATTGCCTGAGCAGCCAGCACCGCAGAAGCCAAATCCTTGGTCTCCTGAATGGGCAATTCCTCGCTTTTGAAGTTGGGAGCCTGTTCCACTGCCTGACGAATGGCAGAGGCGGTATTTCCAGTGAGTACCAGCCCTTTCACCTTGTCGGCAATCTCCACGCCCAACTGGGTAAATGGCACACCCTTATCATATCCGCCAGCAATCAGAATGATTTTCTGTGGAAAGGACTCCAGACAAGCGGTGGTACGTGTGGGGCTGGTACCAATGGAGTCATTGAAATACTGCACCCCATCCACTTCACGGACAAACTCAATCCGGTGCTCCACCCCTTTGAACCGTTGGGCAACGGCACGGACGCACTTATCCGGCACCATGCCATCTACTGCGGCAATGGCAGCCATATAATTTTCAATGTTGTGCTCTCCGGGAATCTGAATCAAATCAAGGGGCAATACCTCACGGCTCCCCTGCTCATTGGTCAGCCAGATTGTCCCATCCCGCAGGTAGACACCCTCCTCCAGCCGCTCTTTCCGGCTGAACCAGGTGACGGGGCACTTTGCCTCCTCCGCCAGAGAACGGGTAATGGCATTATCATAGTTGAGCACCAGCCGGTCACCCTCCCCCTGATGGAGGAAAATATTTTTCTTTGCCTGAATATACTCCTCCATGGTGTGGTGGTAGTCCAGATGGTTGGGGCTTAAATTGGTAATCACTGCCACATTGGGACTCTGCTCCATGGTCATCAACTGGAAGGAGGACAGCTCCAGCACTGCCACATCCTCCGGCACCATGTCTGCCACATCGGGCAGCAGGGGTCTGCCAATGTTGCCCCCTACATATACATTCTTTCCTGCCTCTTTCAAAAATTCGGCAATGATGGTGGTAGTGGTGGTCTTTCCGTCACTGCCGGTCACTGCTACAAGCTGACTGGGGCAGGTCTGGAAAAACAGCTCCATTTCTGAGCTTAACGAGATACCACGCTGTACTGCATTGGCAATCTCTGGGGTGTTGGGGCTTAAACCGGGGGTACGGAACACAATATCCTCACTGATGTTCTGCAAGTATTCCTCTCCCAGAATCACCTTTGCGCCCAGGCTCTCCAGCTCCTGCACCTGATCTGCCACTTTTTCCATGGGAGCCTTGTCCCGTACGGTCACGTTCACCTCTGCCCGCAGCAGCATTTTGATCAGTGGGGTATTGCTCACCCCCATGCCAATGACAGAAACTCTGCGTCCCTTCAACTCCTGCAAATATTCATTGATGGTGGACATAACTTCCTCTCCTTCCATCTAATCTCAATGTGATGTTTACACAGTATCATATCATATTCCCCCTCATATTTCAATCATTTGTCATGGTGTCGTCCCTCTATCTGTGAAACAGGTTGACAGAAGGGGAAAATTGCGGTATGATAGCACGGCAAGTAAGCTGGACAGTCGCGTATCTGGAGCCAAAGTTCCAGATATGAGGAAAGTCCGGGCTCCGTAGGGCAAAGATAACAGGTAACACCTGCCGGGGGCGACCCTAGGAAAAGTGCAACAGAGATATACCGCCTGTGTATTTACATAGGTAAGGGTGGAAAGGCGAGGTAAGAGCTCACCCGACGGCTCGGAAGTGCCCGTCGCTGTAAACTCTATCTGGAGCAACGCTGTGGAGGGACATACAGGTTGGCCCGACCGTTCCGTGGAGGCGGCTAGAGCGTACTGGCAACAGTGCGTCGAGATAGATGACTGTCTTAAAAGACAGAACCCGGCTTACAGGCTCACTTGCACCAAAAGGCATGGACCATGAGTCCATGCCTTTTTTGCTGTCACTGCACCTGTTGCGTTTTTTAAAAAAACTTAATGAAAAATTTATCCATCCCTTATGGGTAAAACCGACCATCTATCGTATACTGGGGCAAAGCAAATATTTGTCGTTTTCTATTCCAGAATACAGCAAAGGTGGAGGTGATATGGAATATATTTTGCAAACAGATAACCTGACAAAAATCTATGGCACAAAAACGGTTCTGAATCATGTGAGCATCCATGTACCCAAACAGTCCATTTACGGTTTGGTGGGAAAAAACGGGGCTGGAAAAACCACTCTGATGCGTATGATCTGCGGTCTGACACAGCCAAGTGAAGGCAGTTATACCCTATTAGGAAAGTCAAATGAGGATGCAGTTCGGAATAAAATGGGGATGTTGATTGAGAAGCCGGGCATTTATGAACATATGACAGCACTGGAAAATCTGCGCTACTTTTCGCTGTTATTCGGCATCCCATCTCAGGACCATTCCAGAATTTTGGAGATGGTTGGATTACAAAATGCAGGAAAAAAGAAAGCGCGCCAGTTCTCTCTGGGCATGAAACAACGGCTGGGAATTGCGATTGCATTGTTGGGAAATCCTGATTTTCTCCTTCTGGATGAACCAATTAACGGGCTTGACCCGGAAGGTGTCTATGAGATGCGCAAACTGTTAGAGACACTCAATCAGCAGCATGGTACCACCATCCTGATTGCCAGCCATATTCTGAGCGAATTATATAAACTGGCAACAGATTATGCCATCATTGATGGCGGATGTCTGATTGACGAATTCAGCAATGAAGAATATTATAGGACGTGGCATCCCAAAGAAAAACTACTATCTCTCTGTTGTGCTTACCATATCCATTGCCTATTTATTGGTTATGCTAATCAGTGGTATGGTGACAGGAGTTCTTGCCTTCAGCAAATTTGGTATGGGGACAGTTTCTTATCCTGCTTACTATGCCCTTTCCATCGTTGCACGCATTCTTTTTGTCATGGCACACATCAGTTTTGCAATCACTATGACAATCCTCACCAGAAATGCAATCACAGGGTTTGTGTTCGGGCTTGTGATTCCAAATATCCCACAAATGTTAGAAATGGCTTTGAGCTTTTTTAAAATTCAGATGGACTTGGATTTTGTCAAACTCTCTACCCATATGCCCTCTGTCTATGCAGCATCTCAGGATGTATCTTCCTCCCTGCCTTGCTTTGTTGTATCTGGTGCTTATCTCATTGTATCTGTTGTCATTGGTTTTCAGAGTTTCCAACGTCAGGACATCAAGTGATTTGAGCCTTACTTCTGCTCCCAGTTGTGGTAAACATTCTGTATGTCGTTGTTATTGTGTATCTGGAGCCAAAGTTTCAGATATGTGGAAAGTCTAGGCTCCATAGAGCAAAGATAACAGGTAAGGACTGTCTTAAAAGACAGAACCCAGCTTACAGTCTCATTTGCACCAAAAGGCATGGACCATAGGTCCATGCCTTTTTATTTTCTGATCTTTTTAGATTATTTTTCGACTTTTCAGCGGATTCAAAACCAGCTTCTCCTGTTTTGTATTCAATAGTGCAGCCAAGTAGCTAAATGAGCTATTGGCAATGACCATATTCTTACTGGCTGCCATCAGTTGCATATCAATGTAGCTTTTTTCTCCTGTGTTTCCCTCCATAAAAGTGAGACAATCACTGAATTTCAGCCCATATTCTCCCAGATGCTCCTTCACCCATGGGATATCATCTGTAAAAATGTAGAATCTTGGGGTAGCAATTACCTTCCTAAGTCGTTGTATACTGGAATCATAAAATGAGCTGTCCAAAGCCCGACCCAATTTGACAAAATCCCCTCTACGGATATGAATCGCAACTGCATCATCGTCTGACTGGATCTGTTCCAACATCTGAATATTCCTTTCATCTGTCAGTGGTGGAAAGGTCAGTTCCTTTCGAATGATATCCTTGATACAGCCAAACCAGTCCCCATTAATCCAGTAGCCATAATAGTAGGTGTGATGTTCCAATGCTGCAATTTTGGGGGTATACTCATTGGGTGGGCAGGAAATCACATGTGGAAACTCTCTGCCATAAGCTCCCTCCAAAAATCTCCCTTCCTGTACAATATCCATAGAAAGCCCAAAGTTCTGCAACAGCATACACACTGGTTCATTCCCACGCTCAAAACATGTATCGCAAATTTCCCGTACCACATCTTCATCCAGTTGTTCCGACAGCCTCTGTGGACGCAGCCCCCAGATTCGTTCCAGCTCATAACCGTTGTGCTCTGGCTTGCGCACACAAAATGCCATATCATCTATGATGCAGGGCTGCCCTGTGGCGTATTCTAGGAAACGGGCAAAGATGTATTGAAACACCTGATTGCCCAATCCACCATTCATCATCACCATTTTCATCTCTGTTTCTCCTCTTTATATGATAGAAAAAGACTGAGATCCTGCATTTGGTACTGACCATTCTGTCTCTCAATCGCACCTCTACAACTCTCAGTCTTTTCTGTCCTCTATTCTTTACTTACTCCTGCTCCCAGTTGTGGTAGACGTTCTGTACGTCGTCGTTGTCCTCCAGCAGGTCAATGAGCTTTTCCATGTTCTTAATATCGCCCTCGTCGGTCAGGGTCACATAGTTCTGAGGCACCATCTGTACAGAGGCCTCCAGGAAGGTATAGCCCTTGCCCTCCAGAGCGGCTACCACCTCATTGAATGCCTCGGGGCTGGTGTAAATCTCCATCACATCGCCGTCAGCCTCCATATCGTCAGCACCGCAGTCCAGAGCATCCATCATCACGGTATCCTCGTCCAAATCCTCTGCATCCAGCACAATGACACCCTTGCGGTCAAAGGACCAGGACACACAACCAGTGGCTCCTAAACCCTTGCCGTACTTGTCCAGCAGGTGGCGCACCTCTGGGGCAGTACGGTTGCGGTTGTCGGTGAGGGCTTCTACAATCACAGCCACACCATTGGGACCATAGCCCTCATAGACCACGCTCTCAAAGTTGTCGGTATTGCCTGCACCCATTGCCTTGTCAATGGTGCGCTTAATGTTGTCATTGGGCATGTTGGCAGCCTTTGCCTTGGCAATGACGGCAGCCAGACGGGAGTTATTGGCAGGGTCGCCGCTTCCGCCGGTTTTTACTGCCACAATCATTTCACGGGCAATTTTGGTAAAAATCTGGGAACGCTTTGCATCAGCAGCACCCTTGGTTTTCTGTATGTTATGCCATTTGGAATGTCCAGACATGGTAAAACTTCCCTTCTCTTTGTTAAAATCAGCATCTGGGGTATTATATCATTTTCTCCTGTTTTTTTCAAGCCCTAACGGAACACCCTGCCGTCCTCATCCAGCACCTCACGGCGGTGGAAGGTGACAAAATCGGGGCACATCTGGGGATAGCACTCACAGAAGGCAGTCCGCAGCAGCTCTGGATTCAAGCCCGGATTCTGTGCTCGGACCACAATGTCCAATGTGAGGGTGTCACTCTGGCACTCCAGATTCCAACCTCGAATCAGGGGAATTAAATCCACCTCAGTATATCCTTTTTTGGATTTATTGGACTTTTTCTGCACCACCAAACTGTCCCGATGGAGCAGTTCCTGCATGGCAGTCTCTGATTCCAGGGGACGCCCTTCAGAATATTCAAAATTCATAATGTAGTTCAGGTAGGTCAGCTCTTTGAGCTTACGCTGTGCAGGATAGCACTGGTGAATCACAATGCCCTCTGGCATTGCATCGGTCAATTTCTGTGGTACTTCCTCTCTGGAAGCCCCACCCACCAGCTCAAACTCCAAAATTTCACATTGGCTGGAATAGCCCACAGAGAGGGGCAGCGCAATGGACACAAAGGGGTGTGGATTGAAGCCCTCTGTGTGTTTAATCTGAATCCCTGCACGGGCAAAGGCACGCTGGAAAGTGCGCATCAAATCCAGATGGGAAATATATTTGGCACGCCCTGTTTTGGAAAAGAGCAGACGATCAGCCATTGCACACACCTCCAGTCAAAAAGCAGTTGGCACCGCAGCCAGAACAGCGGGTACGACAGTCGGGTGTGGTCTGGGACTGGTAGCACAACTCCCGCTCCCGCCACAAAAAGGACTCCTTGACCCCCACAGACACCCGGCTCCATGGGAATACCTCATCCCGCTCCCGCTGGCGATGGGCATAGAAATCCCCATTCAACCCACATGCCGACAGAGCATCCATCCAACGCTGATAATTAAAATATTCACTCCAAGAGTCAAACTTTGCGCCGTGCTGCCATGCCCATTCAATAACATCGGCAAGCCGTCTGTCTCCACGGGAGAAAATCGCCTCCAGATAGCTGGTCTCTGGGTCATGCCAGTTGTAGG
>CALWON010000123.1 GCA_944383165.1 uncultured Oscillospiraceae bacterium | reverse complement strand
CTTTGAATATCCTCTGCCTTAGGTGCATGATAATTTCTTCCATTGGTCTGTTCTGAAGCAGAAAAGATGGTATTGGAGCTATTTTCCATTTCTGAGCCTAACCCTATCACATGGATGGAAATACCTTTCTCTCCAGCCTGTGACACTGCTGTCTGAAATTGATTGGTCGATTGTATTGTAGCTTCATCACTCGCCATGATAATCTCTCCATCTGAGAGCATAACCACGGTCTTTTTAGTGGCATCCACTGTGCTCAGCAATTCTACTGCTCTAGTCAATCCTGCCCCTGCATTTGTATAGCCGGTATATCGAACAGAATTTGCGGCTTCCATTATAGAATCCCTTCCACTGTTATCCACCATTTCCACACTGGAAACCACATCTGTATGATAGGCAACAAATCCAACCATATAGTTAGATGGGAGACTGTAAATCAACTGTGCAATGCTGTCTTTTGCTAAACGCTCCCTGTCATTGCTATTCATACTATTGCTGGCATCCAGCAAAAACACAATTGCTTTGCTTGCGGTAGGAGGAATATCAATGGTTGTTGCCTTCAACGGCATTTGGCATACAAGAAGACAAATCAAACTGATCATGCAAATATGAATGAATGAATGAATATTTCCATTTCACAGTGTATTTCCTCCCACATTTAGTTTGTTGATTACAGGCATTATAGACACCAACTTGTCCTTTCATAATGTATATGTCGAGAATAGTCGAATTGGAGACAACAATTTAAAAATTTTTTAAAATTTTTATTTTCTGAAACTTGTTGTATTCTGATTCATCATTTATTCAAAATGGAATAAAGCAAATCTAACAACAAAAAAACTGTCATTTCGATGTGAACACATAGAAATGACAGTCAATTTTAATCGAAGGTTATTTATGTTAGGAAAGTCCAAATAAGTGTTTTATGTTTTCTATTAGGAAACTCTAACCGTAGAAGTGGTAATGGTTCTACTATCTGTGACAGAACCCAATGTTGCAAATACTGTTACCTTTGCATAGTAGGAACCTGAAGATAAAGAAACATCATAGGAATCACTATGCCAATCTGAATCCAAACCAATCAATCCATTTGAGGTAGTGCCAGATATTGTTTTAACATAGTCCCCATCTGATTCATAGATCTTAATTGAATCCACTCCAATTTTATCTACAAATTTATTAGAACTTACAGAAAAATCAATACTAGCTTTCCCGTTTCCCCCATTAAACATCTCAGCATAATAGTATGAAAGTGTCAAACTAGCGTATGTATCTACCTCAGAAGCTGCCCAAGAGGTTCCAATACAACAAGTGATTAAAAGTACAGTGGCAATAAAAGTTGATAATATACGCTTCAAGCTAATTCCCTCCAATTGAATCAATAATATGTTTTAATTCATCTACAGTCAGTGAGCCCCCTATAGTTGTCATACATTCTCCATCATAACAAGTGGCTGTGATTGTATCTATATTAGTAAAAATATAAAATATATCACCATTGTGAAGATATTCCTCTATCAATGCATCATCTTTCTCAAAAGTGCCTGTCTCTGCGGTTGGCACATAAAAACAGGAAATCCGAACTGAATAGGATCTATCTTTTTCTTTAAAGCTCACACTTATTGTATCACTATCATTAAGATTCGCAACTCTAGGTTCCTGCGCTACAAATCCCTCAGGATGCCATGTTGGAAACAAATCCTTATCTATACCCCATTCATCAAGAGTTAACTCAACTGTCTCATAAAATTCTGAATCTACTTTATGAGTAGACAATTCCCTGGAGCCTGCTGTGATAAAATGAAATGTCTCATCTGTCCAACGACCAACTACTCCCAATACATCTATTCCAGATGCCTGTGCAACCATAATTCCGCCAAACAGGCAGGCAACCAAAAGTGCAGCAACAATCATAAGTCTTCTAAATCGTAGCAGATTTCTTCTATTGTGAAGGGAAATTTTTGATATTCCCTCTCCTAATGTTTGATTGGAATCCTCATCACCAAAATCATACAAAGACCGACCATCTGTATAGGGATGATATTTGGTTTTAAATTTTTCCCATGCTGTATCTACATCAATTTCATTTGATTGTCTTTTTCTTTTTTCAATCACCTCCGAAATATATAAGATAGCATCTATATCAGATTCTGTCTCGTCCAACGACCCAAAGTCCAAACGCAGAATCTGTTCCAATGCTTCTGTGCTCATCTCGTCATATTTTGAATAGTCATGTCTATTCTGATTATTGAGCTCGGACACCAGATTTCCTCCCTTCTGTTATGTATGTGTAGGATGGACCTCATTTGGGGACAATTATGTTTTAGAAATTTGAAACTTTTTTCTTAGAAACTGTTTCATACGCTGTACCCGCTTCTTGCACGCATCTACTGTAATCCCAAATTCTTCTGCGGCTTCTAACATGCTATAATTGTCTAAAACAACCCGTTTGAGTAATTGGAAATCAGCCCGTGCTGAGACATCTCCATATAGAATGTCCACATTTTCCTCATCATAAACTAAAATTTCTTCTAGATTCTCCACTTGCAATGAAGTCATAATCAGACGATTCATTGTTGTTCGTTGGCGGTTCATATTGCGCATCATATTTTGAAGCACC
>CALWON010000122.1 GCA_944383165.1 uncultured Oscillospiraceae bacterium | reverse complement strand
GAGGTCGGGCAGACCGATTATTCATCACAGAGTCCACAGCTGAAGGAACAGAACGGCTGGAGACTTTGCTCGCCACCGCAAGATTGAACCTGATCAATACTTCATTGCAGGGATGTGCTAAATTGATTGTCTATCATGGTATTTCTGTAGAATACTTTGATCGCTATACAATTGGCTATAAATCGGAATTAGTGGATACCAATGCTCTACTGGTCAGCGGTGGAAAAATATGTGCGATTTTTAATCTTCGGACCTATCAAAATGAGATGGAAAAGTTATTTATAACCAAAACGGCAGGGATAGCGTGTGAAGAATCTACCATTCGGAACTACTCTCTTTTCTGTATGGATAGAAAACAATCGGACCTTCTTTACCGTATTTACAGGGGAGAGACATCCATCATTCCAGAGCATCTTACATTCTATACGGTTCCTGTGTTGAATTTTGAAGTACGTCCGCTGTTAGAAAGTCGAATGCCTCTTGCAATTGACTTTGGCTCATCCAACACAACAGCAGGCATTTATCTGGACAGTGCCTATTTTGAGCAAGTAGCTGGAGATCCCATTGCTCAAATTCTCAAACGAGACCAAGTGAACTATGTGTTCCACTTAAATGTGGAGAGTGGTGACACAGTAGCACCGGTTTTGCCAAGTGCCGTTGCAGTAGTTGGAGTAAATGGACAGAATATTCAATACAGATTTGGATATGAGGCAAATCGTCTGTTTCATTTCAGTTATATTGATGAAGGATTTTGTGTATTTTATGATCTAAAGCGATGGGTAGGCGATGCAGACCGACTAGAAGAAGTGGTAGATCGTCAGGGACATCGCAGTTTTGTTTCACGCAAAGAAATTATTCAGGCGTATCTTGAATATGTGATTGAATGTGCAAGACAGCGGTTCAAATGCAACTTTAAATCGATTCATATTTCCGCTCCAGTCAAGCAGAAACCATTGTTTATCCAACTGTTTCAAGAAATATTGCCCAATTATCGACTAGAGAGTGAAAACATGTTGGATGAGGGGGTAGCTGTTCTTTACAATACCATTTCAACACGTATGAAAGAAAATCAGTTCAAAGATGGGGAGACATATCGGGCTCTGATTATCGACTGTGGCGGTGGAACCACAGACCTTTCCTCCTGTCGGTTCCAGATCACAGACCGTCGAGTAGCCTATCAGATTGACATTGCAACTGCATATGAAAATGGGAACACTGATTTTGGAGGCAATAACCTAACATACCGTATTTTGCAGCTTTTAAAACTGGCGATTGCCCGTCAGTTGAGCTGTGAGGAGTTTCCTGATGTAGATGAATTGATTCGCAATTTTGATGTCAATCTGTTTCGCACAGTAGACGATCAGGGAGTAGATCAGGTATATGCTAAATTGGATGAATCCTATGCCAGAGCAGAACAAGTGATTCCAACTCGTTTTCGAGACTATGAGCATAAAAGCAGAGCAGATTACTATGCAGTAAAAAACAATTTTTATTTTCTTTTTCAAACAGCAGAACGAATCAAAACTAGTTTTTACAGCCACACCAATCTGTTGCGTATGGCAGTTTCCAGTGTACCAATTCAGGAAACTGCAACACAGTGTATGCTGGTGGATCGCTGGAAACTGTCGGCTTTTCAGAGTCCAAATGAAAGTCTAGAGGTTATGAAAGATATCCCAACTGTCTATCTCAATATTTATACACTCAATCTCTTATTACAGGCAGATATTTACGGTATTGTCCGTCAATTTATGGAGGGACCTTATACAACTGGGGAACTTCCTGAATACAGTATTCTAAAACTGACAGGACAATCCTGTAAAATTGATATTTTTCGGGATGCACTGAAAGAGTTTATTCCAGGAAAGATGATTCAATCATCTCGCAACCGCCAAGGGCGGGAGCATGACTATGATTTGAAACTGACCTGCTTAAATGGAGCAATTGAATATTTAAAGGACAAAATGTTTGGATATGCGGATGTGAATATTACGCATGAACAGGCTGCATTTCCCTATGTGGTTACTGCGTTCACACATACAAATCAGGAAGTTACACTCATACATAGCCTAGATCGAGAAAACATCCGTGGGTTTATTTCCCGCAATATGGCGGATCTGACTTTAAAATTATACTTAAAGGATTTGGAGGGGCGACAGAGGTATATCTACAGCTGTTCCTGCGATCCAGACCAATTCAAAAATCAAAAAGCAGAGGAAATTGTGAATCAGTATCATGGGCAAATTCGTCAGGACGACCTGGATGATATTGTAGACCGAGAGCTGAAATTTTTTATCCTAGCAGACGAGCATCGATGGGGATTTACAGTCGTTCCAGTTCTGCGGCGAAAGGGACAACTTCAGTTAGGACCAGATCAGTTTTTCCGTTTTGAAACAGAGGGTTGGCTCACAAATTTCTTTGACGGTACAAAATAAAGGGGCTTTCTTATGTGGGTACAAAAGATTCCAGAATTTCATAGTGGGCATATTTTTAAAAGGGAGATGATGACAGAACTCTCTGCATATCTCTACAATTTTGGTCCCCTTTTATATCAAAATTGTGTGGATGGGATTGTGAGTGGATGCACTCTTACCACAACAGAGGACAGTATTGTGGTGAATCCAGGTGTAATCCGCTATGAAGGGGAGCTCTATCTCATTCAGAAACCTCAACTGATATCCTATGTTCCAACCAACACCACTCGGGTTCTAAATTTAGTGTTCCATGACCAAGTGGAGATGGATTCTTTTATCACCTGTGAGATGGAACTGATGTTCACGGATGGACCAGCCATGGAAAAGAGATTTTTTGAACTTTGCCGATTTAAACTTCAGCCAGGGGCAAGGTTAAGGTACACCTACACCAGCTTTGCGGATCGAGAAACAGAGTATGATACATTGAACACCATTTACTCCAAATTCTGTGGTATGGCTCGAGCTACACTTTCGCCTGGAATCACAATGCACTTTGCACAAGAGGCATTGTCAGCAGGTGCAGAAGGAACAGATGCCATGTTTTGTATGATGTTGCTTTCTTCCAGAGAACCTGTGCAGGCAGAGGCGTTGGAAGCATATATTCACTCTAAACTGGGAACAGATTTTTCTTGTAGTTCCAATATTCAGCTGTATCAAGGACTGCTTTCCTGTCTCAAACAATGGAAAGGGAAGGGAAAGGAGAGAGCTGAGAAACGAAAAACCTGGAGTATTATGTTGGATTGATGGGAGGGACTATTGATGTCATATCAAGATGAAGAATTACTGCGGATGCGACAAAAAGCTGCTGAGTTTAAGAAGCAGCAAGTTTCGGAAGATACAATTCAGGAAGAACTCAAGCAATCTATATATGATCCAGTAACATATATTACAAAAATACCAGTTGTTTTTGTTGATAGGGCATTGTTGGATGGGCGTATCACAATGCAAATTCCAAAGGAAAGATAGTATGGTTTCCGTTTTACCATGAGAGGAATATCACCGTTGGCAGAGAATATTTTGTGAATATTCTAATAGCGAAAAAATGCTATCATACTGTATGTTTGATTTGGTCTACAGAGAGCTGTATTTTCCATAGAAGAATTCCCCTTTCATTCTGGTTCACATGTTCTTGCATCTAGCATTATCATGACACATTTCACTAACATGATTCATGCTTTGAAGTATGATGATGAGAAGTCATTTTGTGGTATTTTATACTGGTATATTGACTGACACGACCAGAATAAACGATACCTCCTTGCAGCTAAGGGCAGGCTGCAATGGTATGTTCAACGGTTTTTACACACAAACCGACTTGCATATTCATATGGTCAGCCGAAAAGAGGCGCTTCGTTCTATTGCAAGCCATTCTGTGGCGATTCATATTATGGAACTTTAGTTGATCTTTTTTCGGTTGAAGCAATGGTAGTCCTTTGAAATTATTGAAGAATTTAGTATAGAAATTATAATACAATGTTGTACTATGCATTATCTGGCATAGAAGACACCAAAGTCCATCTATGCTATCAGCATAGGTGGGCTTTGTTTTGTTGAACGATACTGTTATTTCAGTCAACTTTGTACATAAATGGAAGGGGAGAAATTAAAATATGGAATATTTGGATGAACAACTTTTAGCTTTAAAGAGGCAACAGAAAAGAAAGCAGTATCACTCCTTGGAGACAGGTTTTTATATTCATGATGAGCTGATTGAATTTGAGCGTGTTATAATTGAGCCGCTTTTGCTGTCTATCATGCTTCCTACTACCTTTGTAACAATGCCACAGTCCATGGTCAAGGTAAAGTATCAGTCTGAGAATCGACCTCAGGTGATAAAAACCAGTTTAGATACACGTGTCAATTTCACTTTTAGTCTGTTGTCACAGCCAGTCAAGCCGGAACAAATACCCACGCTCGCAAAACAGTTCAAGACTGTTGTTCAACGTATTAACCCTGCCAATGTATTTTATGACCTGAAAGAAGATCAAACGGAGGAGCAGATCCCTCTGTGTTGGTTTGACTACAAAGGATATGCTGTAGATGATCAGGTCTATTATATGATGTATGTTACCCCATGGGGGGGCAACAAGTTGCTTCATGGCACATTTAGTTGTAGATTTAAGGACAAAGATGAATGGAAGGAAGCAGCAAGACAGGTCATTTTGTCACTTAAGATAGAGGAAGGAGATGTAAAATTATGAGAGACAATCATATTCATATCAATCCATTTCCCCTTTTGAACATTCTTGATTTTAAGGGTCATCAAAGCATCAATCAGCATGGCTATGTATCCTTTTTGGGTCATATTAAAGCGGATGCAGTACAGAGCTGTATTGCGGTTGCCCAGCAGGAAAATCCAATTATTCGGGTCACTGTCATAGATGAATCTGGTAGTAGTTTGTTGTTTTTTGCTGGTGTACTAACAGAGTTTGAAATAACAGTGGAGAACCAGCTTAACCTTTTGCGGGCTAAAGTAATGACTGGAACCTATCTAATGGACTTGAATCCCCATATTCGGTCATTCCAATCCCCAGCTATGACATACAGTACCGTTGTCAACACACCAAATGGAGGCTATGATAATATATCTGTTTCTATCAATATTGGTGGAAGTGAGCAAATCCCAGGTCTAATCCTTCAATACAATGAAACAGACTGGACATTTATTAAGCGGATGGCGAGCCATTTCAACTCTGTCCTTGTTCCAAGTGGTTTTTCTGGATATCCTATGTATGATTTTGGCATCCAGAGCAGATCTAGTGGAATTACGATTGAGAGCCAGACATACTCAATCAGAAAAAATATTGGGACCTATATGCTGAACCGGAACAATGGTGTGAATGGTCAAACAGAGCTGGATGTAACCTGTTATTTATATAAAAGTCGGGAAATTTATGCATTGGGTGAGTGTGTTACCTTCAATCATCAGCCACTATACATCAGTGAAATAGACACATCCTTGGAGGGTGGGGAGCTTTGTCATATTTATACACTGACCCCCAAAGCTGGTCTGTTGGTGCCGGAAGTATATAATTTTGATCTCGTTGGAAGTTCCCTCTCTGGAAAAATCACCGCTGTGCAGAAAGCAGTTGTGCAAGTCTCTATCGACAAAGATGAAAATAAAACATGCTGTGGGGCGCGCTGGTTTCCTTATGCTACTGTGTACTCCACACCGGACGGCACAGGCTGGTATTGTATGCCAGAGATTGGAGATTCCATTCGGCTCTGTGTTCCAGCGGAGCACGATGAGCAGGCATATGTGGCAAGTTCCGTTCATTTGACTCCGACAGTAGGGGCTGCCAGAAGCAATCCAGATTACAAATCTATTATGAATAAGCAAAAAAAGGAAATCTTGTTTACCCCCAGTTCTCTCCTCATTACTAATAACAATGGTATGTCGATTGAGCTTTCAGATCAGGAGGGGATCAAGATTATAAGTGATAAGGCAATCAAGATCCAGTCTGATGCAGCAGTAGACATTACTAGTACCACTTCTACATTGAGTGTTACTGCACCTCAACGCCTGACATTCAACCAGGGTGGAACATCAATGAATATGCAGAACAGATTAGTGATGACAGGGGCCCAGGTGCATCTAGACTGAGAGGTGGATTTGTTGGAAAGGACCGAACAGATCAGCAAGGTTGCGGAACAAGTGCTCATAGAGCTGACACAGCGCAACTACGAAAAAATATGTGAGTATTATAATACAAATAAGGATGCCATTATATCCGACTTCTATGATGCAGTTCACAAGCTGATCAGCCTGACAAAAGAGCATCAAAACTCATTTTGTAAAGAGGCAGTTCAGTATGTTGCTGTTTCCTATTTACTAAGCAGCACAATTACTAAGAGCTATGAATTTCAGCTCTCCCTTATGAGTGAGCAGTATTTCCTTGACCCTATTGAAAGCTGTGTTTACTGGTCACCTCGCTGGCTTTTTGCCGATGTAGATAAAGACTGGGATGTGTTGTTCAACAGAGTACGGAAAGACATTATCCGACTTCATCCCTATGAGTTGGATCAGATATGGCGAAGTTACATTTGTAGCTTTTATTATGGGCTTACTGCGCTCTTTGTTGCAGAACATGTTAAGGCAGCAGCTATATTGGGAGGACTTGAAAATCTGAGATTAGCGAGGGAAGTTTCATTTATTTATGGTGGCATTATGGACCAGTTTGTGCAATTAGATGTTCTAAGGATGGAGAAAGAAAATGAAGTATTTTCTCATAAAGATGGATCAGAAATTTGATACTGCACCTGAAATAAGAGACTGGTTTGATAAGATAAAGCATGAGGATATTTGCGCAGAGCGGTCACACAACATTGAAAAGCGACAGTTACTATTTATTGAGAGTAACCCTAATACGGTGTTCCCTGATATTCTCAGTTTTCCATTTTTTCTTGTGTCGGAAACGGTGAGAAATGTAATATACTCATATGACCCAAATACCATTTTTAAGGAACTCATACTTCTGGACTCAAAATATGCAAAAACACACATTTATTATCTGCCGATTTTAAGAGAAAGAGATTGCCTATCTGATTCAAGTATATTAACAAGGGATAAAAGTTCTGTTCTTCATGCTGTGATTGATGCTGAAAAAGTGGGAGATAACGCTATTTTTTCTCTTGCAACCTTGTCGGATCTAAATGTTGCTGTGCGATTAGACTTTGTTGAGAGTATCTTACGACGAGGGGTAAAGGGAGTTTTTCTAGAGGAGATCTGTGTAGAACGAGGAAGTGGTAAGTCATGAAAAAGGGAACAACATTAGTTATTGTGATTGGACTAAGTATAATGATTTTCGTTATGTTTACTTTTGCTTCCTGTGTTCCATTGCCTATGTCCAATCGAGAAGTTGAAAACTATTTACAGGAACGCTATGGGATGCCGTTTGAAGTAATTGATGTACAAAGGATCAGCGACGAACATTTGCAAAAAGGAGTGTGGGCTGCGAAAGTTTATGAAGTAATTCCCCAAGATGACCCGGACAATCCATTTTGGGCTTACAGCATTATATCTGGGGAAACAGGAGGTGTACCTGGATTTCAGGAGGGCTTTCTGGATACCTATGCACTGAAGGAGATGGAGGAGATTCT
>CALWON010000121.1 GCA_944383165.1 uncultured Oscillospiraceae bacterium | reverse complement strand
ACTTCATCTAAACGGAGGAATTGAAAGGAATCAATAGAGGAAAATATGGGGTCATCTCTGTGGAAGGTTAAATAAAATTCTTTTAACGCAGTTGGGAAATAGACTCCCAGCTCCTGTTCTTTTTTTTGAATGTCCTCCATTGTCACATCGCTCTCTTTGGTACAGCCAAATTTCTTTATGGTCTGTAATTGTTCCAGAATCATAAAAATCACCTCTTTTATGCATTGAGACACAACAAAGATTTAGTTCTCTCGACGTCTGTGCCACTCATTCCAAAATGCAGTATATCCATTGTAATCAAATTCATCTGTGGGAATTTTTTTGGGAGAACATGATTGGTAGTAAGCTTCTATTTTATCTACAAATTGGTACACTTCTAGTCTGTATTTCTCCAGTGGAACTGTCACTGCTGTTCCATCTTCTAATGTTATCACCACATCATCCCCCATGTGTTCTACTGTCCAGTCAATTCCATTGTCACATCCACTAATGGTCACATTTTCAAGTTTTTCATCGGGAATATAAAAGTGCCCACAACAGGGGAGCATTTGGTTGTCCTCATTGATGATATGATTTTCTGTCAGTGTTTTGAGTAGATACAGTGCGGTTGCACTGACAGTACAATCATACTCCAGTTTTTCACTTCCAATATAGACAACCGCATGACCATGCAGACACAGGTCTTCTGGATTATCTAAACTTCCATCAATCCAATACAATTCTGTCACATCAATATGAAATTTTCCCATATTCTCTTCTACTCTCCTTTTCATGCAGCAATCCATCACTTTGACCTTTGCCAGACTTCAGTGCATCCTTTTAAATCTTGTTCCACATCGTTTCAAATTCTTCTTGGCTTATGTATTTAGCACAAAATTCTTGGTATTGGTTGATTTCATCCAGATTCTCTGGAAATTTCACATCTGCCAATCGAAATAGAGAATCTGTCATTTGTTCATCATATCTGGCAATGGTTCCATTTTTATATATCTCAATCTTTCTTACCTCATATCGTTGGTCATCAATCTCTGAATAAATGAGGTAAGGTTCATCTTGGAATGCATGAAACCACTCAAGCAAAACATAGTTCAAGGTTTTATCTCCTCACTGACAAAAGTTATACTTCCTCCTCTGCCATTTCTTCTAGCCATTCTTCCAATGCCTTTTGTGTTGCTTCTCGTATCAGCAAAACAAGTTCATGATCTATCTCTAATGCCATCTTCTGTTCCCTCCATAATTTTAGGCTAGTCATTTCTTACCGTTTTCTAATCCATAAAATGGATTTTCAACATGTGCACCATATTCTTTTTCTGCGTCCACTATATCCGCTACAATACATTCATTTTTTATGTATTTCCTTTTTTGTTGAAGATATTGAAATACTTTTCCTAAACTCAACCTTGGTACAATACACAAAACAGTATCCACCACTTCTTCATCCTGAAACTCTAAATGATATATGATATAGTGTTCAATCTGTCTTTTGATATCTTCATCTAATAATTCATAAGTGTGCCATTGTCGATCCGCCAGCTCAAGTAATTCGCTTAATGCATATTCTATATTTTGGGTGGATGTACTCTTTGCATAAACCTCAAGGAAATCAAGAAAGCACTGCTTCAGTTCTCTCTTATTCAGCCCATCTGGTAGTTTAAAAAATTCTGTCATTCTACGCTCCATTTTTATAAAATCCCCCTCATCCAAACGGTATGGTATCACAATAGATGGTAACATACTGATTTTGATATTTTCGTTCACATACCTCTGCTGGATAAAAACAGTTGTTTGTAAAAGCATGACACAATCTCTCATAAAAATATGCCAATTCTTCCTCATCCATATAGAGTTCTATCTCATCCTTGTGAATCAACATTTCATCTATATCAGCATCTATTTTGATGGTCAATTTTCTTTCTTGTCTCAAATGTATAATGGGAATTTGTATTTTGCTCTTGATTGAACCATCCTCTATATACTTTAGCATTTCTTCTATCCCTTGTGTGTTCATTTTTAAGAGAAATGATGTTTTATGATTCTCAAATAGTACAATCATACTTTTTTACTCCAATCTCGAAATTGATATATCTTTTTTCTTTCTTTTGGTGTTTTAGTAAATAGAGACCACAAAATAAAATTACAAAGGAGAAAAACAAAATGATTCATAAGACAGTAAAAACACTAGTTATCGGTGCAATCAGTGGAGGGGTACTACTCCTTTTTGTTCTTGCATTTCTGATTCTTTTTATACCACATACTCTTATATATCATGAGAATGATATTACAGTCACACAGACCAATGATACCATCACTATAAATTATATCGGTGAAGGGGCTGTTGACTTCAGTGCTTCCACCCACCTTTCCACAGGTGTCATGAACGTATCTGCACATTATACTCTGTGGGACAAATTGACAGGAACAGGCGGTTCTTTTGAAACAACCAACCAGGAAACAACCATGATACAATTTAGTGACAAAAACGGTGTGTACACACTATGGCAAGCAAACAACTCTGATCTCGAAAAATACAATTCTGTTGACCACACAGATGGTAGAGGCTAATGTATGCCCATAAATTCGATAAGGCGGTGATTGGTGGTGTGAATGAGATTGAATTGGTTCAACATGCCCAGAGTGGCAGTCAAGAAGCTCTCAACACTTTGATTGAAGAATATTACCAGATTATTTTTGCTTACTTCTACAAAAATACAAATCATTCCCATCAATCAAAAGATTTAACACAGAACGTTTTTATCAAAATGGTGGCCAACCTTTCAAAATATAAACCCCGAGCACCATTTAAAAGCTGGTTATTCACAATCGCCTCCAACCATTTGAAAAACTACTATCGTACTTTGTCCAGACATCCCGAATCTGTGGAACTGTCAGAGGAAGCATTGGTTACAGAGTCACTAACGGAACAAGTGGAAGTGGGAAGGGATCTTCAAACTGCATTGGCACATTTGCCAGCCAAACAAAAAGAAGTGGTGATTCTGCGCTACTATTATGACTTCTCAATCAAAGACATTGCAAAAATCACCGGAGCACTTGAAATCACAGTAAAGGCACGTATACGGTATGCCCTAGAGAAATTGAAACATGAATTGGAGGGATGATGATGAAATGGACCACAAGAGATTCAGATGAATATTCAGAAGTAGAACAGAGGCTTTCCGCCTTTCTGAAACATGAGCCCATTCCTAACATTTCACAGGAAGAACGCATGGAAGTAAAAAAAATCGTTCTATCTTACTATCTGGAGCGAGAAACCATTTGGAATTGGACATTTTGGTATGTGACTTTTTCTTGTATCTCGATTGACTCTGCATTTCTATGGATGCTGTTTGCATTTGTACTTGGAAGCTGTCCTATGCTCTCTCTCCTAGTGTCAGCCAGTGCCATAGAACCCATTGCACTCATGTCCGCAGTTGCCCCTATCCCCATGTTTGCCTTTCTTCTTCGAGAAATTCAATACCATGACTGTAATCTAATTCAAATCGAAAAAACATGCAAATATCAACCTGCACAAATCTACTTTGCACGGTTATGGGTTGGTATGATTTTTAACGCCCTCTCTGTTCTGCTGGTGGGCATGATTTCTTTCCATTCCTACCCCTATTTTATTCAGCTCTATTTCTGCTCTTTTATTGCCATGTTTTTGATTGGTGCATTAGCTCTGTTGATTCTGTCATGTACAGAGAGTGCGCTTCCTCTATCTGTTATGCTATTTGCTTGGGTATTGACTGCAAGTTTCGTTTTGTCATATCCCACCTGTGTTACAGCGGTACTGAAAATTGGGTTTAAACTATTGGTCTGTTTTACCGTTTTCAGCTTTGGAATTTTTATGTTTGCCGCAAACAAAACCACAAAAAAGCTCTATGCTTAGAAAGGGACTTTGTTTATGGAACTATCAGCTCATAATGTAACAAAGAAATTTGGTGACAAATATGCAGTCAACCATGTATCATTCCATCTGTCCTGCGGTGTCTATGGTCTTTTGGGACCCAATGGTGCAGGTAAAACCACTTTGATGAAGATGTTAGTAGATTTACTCACCCCATCCGAGGGTGAAGTCTGTCTGGATGGTATCAATATTCATAAACTTGGGGCAAGTTACCGGGAAAAGCTGGGTTACATGCCCCAAGAAATTGGAGTGTATAAAAATTTCTCTGCCAAAAAGTTTTTAAAATATATTGCAGCATTAAAAGGCATCACTGGAGAGCAGGCAGATGAAAAGATAGAGGAATTATTGAATCTGGTTGGGTTAAAGGATGTAGGCAGAAAAAGACTGGGACGGTATTCCGGCGGTATGCTGCGTCGTATTGGTATTGCCCAGACATTACTGAATGACCCAAAAATTCTGATTCTGGATGAACCTACAGCTGGGCTTGACCCCCAGGAGCGCATCCGCTTTCGGAATATTATTTCTGAGCTTTCTGAAAACAGAATTGTTGTACTCTCCACCCACATCATATCAGATATGGAGTTGATTGCTGGTAAGGTTATTATGATGCGTGAGGGTACCATTCTAAAAATTGATACCACCAGTCATCTCCTTCAGGAAATTGAAAACAAGGTTTGGATTGCCACTATTCCCCATGATATGTTGCCTATCGTAAAAAGTAAGTACATCATAGGAAATATTGTGCTAAAGGACAATGGAGTAGAGATTCGAATCATCAGTGCAGAAAAACCTGATTTTATTTGTGAACCAACAAAACCGATTCTGGAAGATGTGTTCAGTTATCACTTTGGAGGAACCATGCTATGAACAGAACCATGTTAGAAACAGAACTTTATAAAATTTTCTCCAAGAAAGTCATTTGGATTTCATTACTTCTATTTCTAATGTTATCTGTTGCGCTAAAAATACAATGGGTAGATGCTATCAGTACCAACTATACTCTTGAACCTGTACGGGCACAGTTGACCCAGGCGGTCCACAACAAGGAATTTCAAGTATATGTAAGGAAAACCAATTACCGTTGCACCATAGAAGAAATGAGTCCTTTTCTTCCCAATTCCGTTTTTGAGTACATTGACCAATACCACAACGAAGAAGAAGTACATCGTTTTTATATCGAGACTTGGAAAACATCATAAACAATTACTATGAGCGAATGGATCGCCGCAACAATTTGATTGCAGAGCTTGAAGATACGCTTTCTGTTGCAACAGAACACTCGACTTTGTTACAGGCAAAGAAACTGTTACTGGAGCAATACCAAAGAAACTCCGTTTCCATAGAACTCAATTTGGAACGCAGTGCAAATAATTTCATTGATATCAATCATGCAGCCCTGTTTCCCGGTCTCATCATGCTTTTAATTCTTGTGGGGCTAGCAGGAATCTACTCAGATGAATCTGTTTATGGAACACAAGCTGTCATTTTAACCACCCAAAAAGGTCGTCAAGGTGTATTTTTCAGCAAGCTCTGTGCAATGACCATCTATGTTATTTTTGTTGTCATTGTTATGGAAACAACCTTTTTTGTCAGTACTGTTCTCTGTTATCATGGAACCAATACAGACATTTCCGCAGCAAGCACCTTTGGTCTGTCTCTTACCCCATTTGATGGTTCTGTATATGATTTCTGCATGAGGCAGGTTTTTGGTACACTGTTGGCTGGTTTGGTCTTTGGAAGTCTTACCATATGTATTTCCGTATATAGCAAACATGCACTGATTCCATTTTTTGTGGTAGGCTTATTTTATGGTGGAACTGCTATTTATGCAAATTCTGTTCCATTTCCAGACTATCTTTCCACCCTTCACTCCCTGCCTGGTGAACTCAGCCTGTTTATGCTGCAAACACAGGTTGAACTGGTGCAAACAGGGTATTACACCAATCTATTTGGGTTCATTTTACCTACACTGACTGTCAATGTTCTTTTTAACCTCATCTTGATGGGCTTGAGCCTGATTCTGTGCCATCTGGGATATGTTAGAAAGCAGGTGAAAGAATAATGGGAAAGATTTGCCCAGTGATTTGGTTTGAATTGGGACATTTGATTAGAAATAAGCTGATGTGGTTCCTTACATCAGCTTACATTTTATCTGTCGTTATAGTCTGTTTGATTGAACCTCTGCGAACCACTTATTTTCATGCAATACAGAGTGTCCCTGTTATGTGTTTGGATTTCATTCTGCCTGTTCTTTTGGTCATTCTTCAAATTGTGACATTATCCCCTTTATTTGCTGGCGGAATAAACGAACAAACCAACCAAATTCCAGCCACTTGTGTCATTGGAAGAAAGAGACGAAGCATCGCAAAACTCTGTGGAGGAGTTTTCTTTTCCTTGGGAATGTGTGTCCTGTTGATTGTCATTACATTATTGATTACATGGCTCTGTGGAACCTATGATGCCCATTTCTTGATTACCAACATAGATGGAGAAGTGTTATCTCCTGTATGGGACACAAGGCAGCATATTCTCTTTTCTATGTTGTGTCTCATAACAGGCAGTGTGATTCTCTCAATTACAATATTATGTCTTTCCTGCTTTGCAAAAACAAGTTTGAATGCTGTCAGTGTATCAAGTATTGTTGTCCTTTTTGAGTATCTTTTTCACTTCTTTTCTTCGTCTGTATTTTTAAAGAAATATAATCTTTGGCTGCTGTTCCGACCCTACTATTTTTTCAATATGACGCTCCCTTTTCTTCCCCATATCAACTATTTTCTGTTGTCTCTGGCGTTTGTTCCGCTCTGTATTGTAGCCATCATTGGAATTATAAAAAGGGGAGCATAAAGGTAAAGGTGCTTTAGTCAATCTATCATCAATATAGGCATACAAAAGTATTGAACTTTATTTTATGTATCATTTTTCATAATAACAAAGTGCAGAATTCAATACCTTTGTCACAGTTGCATACCCTACCATACTCGCACCTTCATACATTACAATTTGTTTTCCTATCCAAAGACATGCTGGATATTCTTCCGGTGAAATAAATGTAATTGTTCCTTTTAGTGTTTGATTTGTACCATCCTTCAAGTTATAATAGTTATGTACACCTGTGGTCAAATAATTCTCATCAATCAAGTGTGCTGGACGATATCCCTCATATAGATTGTCTTTTCTATTTCCTACAAATTCAAAAACTGCTTCGACATCAGGTTTCAAATTGTTTGAATCGTTCATCTAACTTTTGTTTCCTCCAAAAATCCAGATTGTCACATTATACTATTTCTATGGACAGAGACTGGGAAAACTGAGCTGTTGTCAATCGATAGAACATTATCCATTTAACCGTTCACTTACCAGTTCAAACTGTTCAAAATCAAGTTCAATCACATGGTCTGGAAACAAGCTTTCACCAAAGTGGATGGTGGCTCCAAAGTCATCTAGTGCTAAAACGGTAATATCTGCAAAATATACCTCAATACTTTCAAACCAGTCATGGGGTAAGTCTTCCCCACATTTTGAATGAAAATAGTCTATAAGTTGGCTCTCACATACGTTTAGCCACTCTAAGTATTGGAGCACCACAGGGGCAGCTTCTACCCAAGTTAATTTTTTTGAGAGATTGATGACACAATTTGCTGGTTCAA
>CALWON010000120.1 GCA_944383165.1 uncultured Oscillospiraceae bacterium | reverse complement strand
TCAGCACTAAGATTGGTAGTTTGGGTTTTCTGCTTTTCAGAATTATATTTTTTTGTCGTGTGCTTGACATACGGGTGACGAATATCATGGATTCTTATCTTTTTTACCCCACTCTTCTTGACTCCTCGCTGCATTTCATGTTCCAGATAATACTTGGTCACTGGTAAAATCCGTTCCTTCTTTCCCAGCTTGTACAGGGCATTCAGGTAGTCCTGTATGTCTGCTGCCAAAAATTCTGGAATGGTAATCACCCGATTGCTCTTTTTTGTTTTCGGTGGGGTAATCACATCTTTTCTGCCCAGTCTCTGATAAGATTTATTGATGGTAATGGTGCGTTGTGTAAGGTCTATGTCCTCTCTGGTCAGTGCCAGTAGTTCTCCCACCCGCATTCCTGTCCAATATAACATCATAAATGCGATATAGGATGGCTGCTTATCCATCACCGCCTCAATGAATTGTGAAAATTCCTCTCTTGTCCAAAAACTCATCTCCTCTGCCTTATTTTTTCCCATGCTCCCTGCCTTGGTGCAGGGATTTTGCTTCAACTCATAATACCGTACTGCAAAATTGAAGATGGCTGTGAGTTGGTTGTGGATATTTTTTAGATACGTTGGAGCAAAGCCCTGTTGAATCAGCATATTTTGCCACGCCCGTATTTCTCCTGCCTTAATGTCATTCACGCTTCGCTCTCCAAAATACGGTAAGATTTTCTGCTCTATAATCGTCTGTTTGGTGTGTATGGTATTTTCACGCAACCGTGTCTCCATATCCTTATAGTACAACTGAACCAGCTCCCGAAAGGGCATATTCAAATCTGCACTCTGGGACATGAGAAAATTCCGCAGCCACTCCTCTGCCTCCCGCTTGGTTTCAAACCCTCGCTTGGTTGACTTTCGTCGGATACCCTGCCAGTCTGTATACCGATATTGAATCAGCCATTTCCCTGTTTTGGGGTCTTTTTGTGCTTTCAATCTCCTTCGCCTCCTTCTCTAAGTCCATACCACCGTTTCTCAAAGTACCGTCTGGGTACCTTGCCAGCAATCACAAGAAAGCCCTCTTCCTTCAGCTCCTCATTCATTTTTCGTATCAGCTTATAGGCGTGCCCCACTGAGATTCCCAGCATCTCTGCCATATCTTTGGCATTGACATACAGCTTTTCTTGTGTCATTGTCGTTTTTACTCCTTTCTTGTAGCTTGTAAGCTACTTTATCCATATCCATTATATTGTTGCTCTATCGCTACTGTCAAGATTTTTTCCTAAATTTTGGTAGATTATTTTTTCTCCTTATGGTATATTGTAGTTGCTACGATACACAACAGGAGGGAATAGTATGACAATTGGTCAGAAAATCAAATTTTGCAGAGAAAAACGAAGAATCACACAAGCTCAGCTTGCAGAGCGTTCTGGTATCCATCCAGTTTCTATCCGAAAATATGAGACAAATCGTATGATTCCTCAGCCTGAACAGTTGAGAAGGATTGCCAATGCTCTGGAAATTAGCCCTGTTTCTCTCCTTGGCGTCCGTGACACAGGCTTACAGCTAAACACCACAGGGGACTTTGTAGGTGTGCTCATGTCTCTCTATGAGGCTGGAATTTTACAGATGACAGGTCAACGGGACAGCAGCTTACAGTTACAACCTGATACCTATCAGTTACGCCTCAACCCTCTGCTGGATACCTGTCTGGAATTGGAGACAGATGAGCACCAGACAATTCCTCTCCATAACCTGACAATCAAGCTCAAAGATTCTGCTATACTGGAGCAATTTCTGCTTTGGGACGCCAGCCATGTATTGCTACAACAATCCATGCTGCAAAAAGATGGTACTCCTGACCAGATGGATGAGGACTTTATGCGTCACTTCCTTGAAGTGGAATTGCTGCTTCAGTTAGATAAGCTTAAATTAAGTTCCCTAGACCAGAATCCTGTCTAATTTTCCTTTTCAACCCCATTCTGAAAAAATTGTACTCATTCTGTACTCATGAGGCATAAAAAAAGACTGGAAACCCTTGTGGCTCAAGGGTTTCCAGCCTTTTCTTTCTTATTTCCACTCGACAAATTCCAATATATGGTATTTCTCTTTTTGTTACAGTATATCTTTTACCTTAACAAATATCGCACTATTATGGACTATATATCTGGTTTATCATTTTTTTGGTATCAAAACAGTATCAGGGACTCTCTACTCCATACAAATAAAGTAACACAAAGTGCCTTCTACAACTTGATACTTTCCTATTCCTATTATTTGTATTGTACCACTTGATACTTGTAAATACAATAGGAATCTTTGTGATTGTCTACTGTTTTAAAACATCAGTCCTCAGATGAAAATGGAATACAGAAGTATTTTAGATATTCTTTAAAACGATCCTGAGCAGCTAGACAAGTATCCATCAAATATCCATTTTCTCGTCCCCACTGGCTCAATCCCCGATAATAGAACATCTTTAGGTCATCCTGTATGACAAAGGGAACAAATCCACATTTGAGACACTCTTTAAACAAAATCAACCGTCCAACCCTTCCATTTCCATCCTGAAAGGGATGAATCCGTTCAAATTTTACATGAAAGTCTATTAAATCCTTTAATTTTTTTGGAGAAATATTGTTATATTCTTCTAAAAGTTCTGCCATTGCATTTGCAACTTCCTTTGGAGAGGTGGTCTCATTGCCTCCCACCTCATTGGGTACCTTTTTATAAGCTCCCACTGCAAACCACTCCAGCCGGCTGTCTGAAGTCCCTGTTTTTAGAATCCTGTGTAGTTCTAAAATGAATGCCTGTGTAAGTGGTTCACATGCTTTCTCTATCACATAATCAATGCACCGGAAGTGGTTTGTAGTTTCTATCACATCATCTACATTGACACTCTCCTCTGTAATCCCAATCGAATTCGTTTCATAGATAAACCGTGTCTGTTCATGGGTCAAACGACTTCCCTCCATATGGTTGGAGTTATAAGTCAGTTCAATCTGGATTTTATGATAGATACCCCCTGTTTGCCTGAAAGCTTGTTCCTGCTGCAATCGCTTCAATAGAGGACTTAGGTTTCTACTCCCCTTTTTCAATCGAATTGGCTTTTCTGCATCAGCAGGAATTTTCCATGTCTTCCCCTCAAGAACTGCACCTGATATACGTCCCTCTGCACAATAATTTCGCACACTTCTTTCAGAAATTCCCCATTTTTTAGCTATTTCTTTCACAGAAATCCGATTCACTCTATCACTCCTCTCTGTCTAGTATATCCTATTATCGGCAATTTTTCAATTCATATATAGTTTTCTTTTTGCCGATGCATATTTGTTTCAATTCGCAGGTGTTACATTTAGATTATTGACCATAGAACCACAACCCACATGAGCGGAACTGAACTATTTCAGTTTTACACCATGGGTATCAACAGTCGGTTGCGGGATTTGGATATCATACACTAGTACTACTATATTGTTGCAGTACAGTGTATCTATGTGGGTCTTGTCACTATTCCCCACATAAGAATTGTTGCCCTCAATTGGCTTAATGATATCTATTTATTCTCTATACTTCTGTTATCAAATGCTGTTCCCACCCTTCCTTCTCGATTTCCTCATATAATGGAATATAATCAATTAAACCAATGCCATTTGATACTACCTTCTCAGTCATCTTTATATCTCTCGGATTATCCCACACACAAAGGCATTCTTCACACTGAACAAATAATTTTTCTGTACCTGCATCCATAATGATAACTTGCCAACCTTGATTGCAAATCGGGCACCATCCAACTCTAAACTCATTTTCTGATGTGAACAAATTCGTCTCTCCCTATTGTGTCTTTATAGTCCTGATAGGTTACATCTGTCCTCGAATAATATACCATTTATATAAGTCCTCTATATCTAAACTTGAATTTAAATATATTTTCGTAAATCGCAAGTATAAGTTGGACATCTACAAGTAAACTTTAGTCACAAAAAGCATCAGTCAGAATGGGAGCCTGAGGCTACTTCTGTACACACATCCAGCCGATGGATCTTATGTGAGCAGCTTCGGTTCGCTTGGCAGCCTCCCTTTCCATACTTTGCAGAATAGTCAGGTGCTGTCCCTTCTTGCGTTCTGTGATTTTTGTGGTATAATATCCACTGTCCATAGTGATTGTCCTCCCTTGGCAGATGTTGTGTGGCAACTTCATTCTACCATAAAGAACAATCTCTGTGGATTTTTCTTACCTGTCCAACTTCATTTTACAATCAATCATTAGAAATTTATACTAGAGGTTCAGTTTATGCTGATTTACATACAAATGATTGAAACTCCAGAGGAGAAGTCAAAGTTTGAACAGATCTATCTGGAGTATTGTGACTTAATGTTTTACATAGCCAATCGAATTTTGCATGACAAACAAGATTCAGAAGATGTAGTACATGAGGCATTTCTAAAAATAATTAAAATGATTAGTCAAATTGATAATCCGAAATGTCCAAAAACGAAGAACTTAATCGTTATTATGGTTGAGAGGGTAGCGATTGACCTTTGGCGTCGAAGGCAGAAATTACAGTATGTACCAATAGACGAAGAAGATATTGACCTTGTTTCTGCTAAACCTATAGAAGATATCGAAAGTCAATCAAGCCTTGCTTTAGCAATAGCAACACTCCCTGCAAAGTATCGTGAATTACTGCTGCTTCGATATGACAATGGCTTTTCTGAGGCAGAAGTGGCACAAATTATGTCCATGTCGCTATCAAATGTGCATAAAAGTATTCAGAGAGCCAAGAAAAAATTACAATCGATTTTAGAAAAACAAGAGAGGTGACGGTATGAAAATCACAGATGAAATGCTATTTGACCATGCAGCAGAAGCTAGAAACATTTGGCTTAGCACCCTTCCGTCTCAAGAAGAAATCCCAGCGGTTTCATATTCAAAGTCTTTTGAGCGTAAAATGCGGAAGCTCATTAAGGAACAACGTCGCTCTCCACAAATGAATAAGATTCTTTGCTATATGAAACGGACTGTAGCAGCAGTATTGGCAATTGTTATTTTCACATTTGGTGGATTTATGACGGTGGATGCTTATCGTGAAAAGATAGTTGAACTTGTTATTCGTGTTTTTGATGAGTTTACACAATTTTCCTTTTTTTCTGACCATTCAAAATCGGATATAGATATAGACAATTTTGTTCAACCGGAAATTAGCTTCGGTTATATTCCAGATGGAATGGTTGAAACTGAAAATAGGATTACCTCAACAGGTCGCCATTTTATACGCTATGAAAACGAAAGCGGTAGTTTTTTCCAACTGACGCAAACCATAGTAGCAGATGGTCAATATGATGCTGTTATGGATACAGAGAATTCGGATTATACAGTTGGAACAATCAATGGTATTGAGGCATTTTTCAATACCAAAAATGGTCAAAACACTATCATTTGGACTGAAACTAATATGGTATACAAGCTATTTGGAACGCCTGATCTTGATGAACTAAAGTTGATAGCGGAAAAAATAGAAATTTTTTCTGAATAAGTGTCCCTATTTACACCCCCTTATTCGTAACTATTAGTAGGGACAACGAAGGGAGGTGTTTATATGTCTATAAAAAAAGAATGGTTATTACGGCTCTATGTTTGGCTGCTTGCCTGACAACCATCCCTATCCCACAGGCTAAAGCTGCTGATATTGATGTGAGTAGCACACATTCTGATGTTATGCTGTTTATGGAGTACATTTCTAACTATGATTTTGATTTTGTGATCTCCAACGGCAAGGCAAGGATTACTGCTCGTATGGATGGCTATCTGGGTATAACCACGAAATGCAAGGTTACAGTTGAACTTCAGGAGAAAGGCTTGCTATTCTGGAATACTGTCGAAACTTTTAATGCAGTTGAGTACAGAGATTTTGCCGAGGTAGATACCACCTACAATGTTACATCAGGCAAAACTTATCGGCTCAATATAACCTTTACTGCATGGAGTGGAGCAGATTCTGAAACCCAGACGATGACTTCCGAATCAATCAAGGCATAGGAGAAATTTTGGTGGTTGAAAGGAGCTTAAACATGAAAAGAGTTTTCAGTTTGTTGACTTTGGTTGTGATGTGCTTTATGTTGGCAATTCCCGCTTTTGCGGTTGGGTGGCAAGTGCCAGAGGCGTTAGCTACGGCGGTTGGGACTTCCGATGGGACAAATGAGGCGTGGGCAGAGCGTGTCATTTTAAGTGATGAACAACGTGAGATACTTCAAAGCTCAAAAATTGTAAAGGATATAGACAGCGATGATGCAGACGAACTCGCTACGAGTTATCCTACTGGTATTGCGGGGGTCGCAATTGAGGAGATTTATGGGTACCCGCTGATGGTGGAAGTTGAGACTGGAGCATTGTTTTATGTTCCAGGGATTCAGACAGGTGGAGTATTGAGTAATCAAAGCCAATCTGAATCTTTAAGATTGACCACACAGCAAACCCTGAACCTTTATCAGCGTTTGCTGAATTATGCTGTTGCCAACGGTACGGCAGGGTATCACTATGCCATTGTTGGTTGGTATGTGGATACAAAGATCGCAACCAGAGCCGATTATCCTATGTATGTCAAATACACTGTAGGAACACCGAACTTTTCTGGCATTACAGAAGAAAGAACCGTTAATATTACTTCTAACGGGCAATGGGTAAGAGTTGGTATCGCATTGGGATTTCCCGATAATTTTAGCGAGACTGAGTATTACCATATGAATGCTGTTAGTGGGTCGTTTACATACAAAGCAGCGTTTAGTAATAAAATTTTGTCCATTCCGTTCTTCTCAGGTATGTCCTTTAACTGCGATGCTGCATGACTGGGAGGTGTTGATATGAACGTAGCAGGAATTTCAAATACGGCAGTCTACAAACCATGCTATATGCTAAATCAGACTACTGGGGAAGTGGAAGTTGGTAGCTATAACTACACTTCTTTGATGGAGAATATCCAAAAGCAGATTGAGGAAGCGAAGTTGAATCCGCCAAAAATCGGCAATGAGGAACTGTCAGAAGCGGAAATCGAGGAACTTGCTGAAAAATATGATCCGCAAAATATGTCCCAATCGGAGTACGATGAGTTCATCCAATACTTGGAGGAAAAAGGCGTCCTGAGTCGGCTTGAAACTAGCGACTTGGGAATGTCCCGCATCACGATTATGCCAGGGTATTTTGAGCCTGCATATATATGGGCGTCGTCATCTGGCATGGAATCGAGTGTTCATACATTGAGCGATGTGGGGGGAAATGCACTCCAGTTTGCGCAGATCATGACCAAGTGGGAAGTGCCCGGTAGCAGTGTGCAAATTAGGCAAGGTGCCTATTCCAAGGTACTGGAGATACTTAACCAGATGAATGCTGCCAGAGGTTCGACTGCAAGCAACCAAACTTCATCGACTGATGGGAACGATTCGACTACATTGACCTTGGGGATGGATTTGAGCTATATTCAATTGGCGATTGACCGTATCAAAAGTGAGCGTATCCAGTCTGTGTAAGCCTGATGGCTAACCTAATAATGTGATGTAGCTGCTTTTTTATCCCGGAGAAAAATACGGTAAATTCAAAAATTTAATGAGTAGAGTGTCCCTATTTGTGCTGTCTCATTCGTAATTATATATGAGGACAGAAAAAGGGAGATAGAATGTTTGGTAGGACTGTTTTTCATAGAAAGGTGGCGGTATAATCAATATTTTTAAGACTGTGGCGATGTATTATATACAAGCATAAGATTTTGAGGAGGTTTTTCAGATGAAAAAGGCGAAAAAGGTTGTTTCTATGTTATTGGCACTTTCTACGGTCATGGTTATGTCTATTCCTGCTTTTGCAGCAGAACCTGTGGAGCAGCAACCAGATGTCATTGTCTCTACGAATGAGACCGGGGAAACGGTTTATACCCAGACTTTCAGTTTGAGTGAGTTGATTGAAACTCAAGCAACCGAAAGCAGCAAAACGGTGACAGCAAGTTCTACACTGGGATTGACATTGAATCCTGGAACAAGTGGCTATAGTCCCCTTGTTGATTTTCGCTTCACAACACTTCCAACAAATGCAAAGGTTCGCTCCATTGAAATTGATCCTGGTCGTGGAGTTATTAACAATAATAGCGTTAACATGAAGGGGTCTGTTCTGTTTACATCGCTTGCGGTTAGAAGCCCCGAAATGAACGTAGTATCTTACTCTTGGGACCCCAAAGGAATGACAGATAACAGTTCTTTTTATGGTGAACAGGCTCGGGGAACTTGGACAATTCAGGTGTCTGGAATGAATCTTACTAAGCCGGTTGGTGATCCGCTATGGGATGCAATGTTGGTTGGTAGCTTAGCTTATAAATCCGTTAAGATGACCGTTTCCTATGTTGTAGAAT
>CALWON010000119.1 GCA_944383165.1 uncultured Oscillospiraceae bacterium | reverse complement strand
TGCTCCACTTCACATCTGACTCCCAACTGCACATACAGCAGCTCCTGCACCTGCTTCAGCAGTCCTGTCTGGCATTCTCATTAAAACTGGTATTTATGGAATTTTAGTTCTGACCTCCGCTGTTTTTTTGCATGATGTGGCTTGGGGTGCCTTGATGACTGGTTTGGGTGTTGTCACAATGGTTTTAGGTGCAGTGTTGGCTGTGTGCAGTATAGACATAAAACGCACTTTGGCATGTTCTTCTATTTCACAGATCGGTTTCATTTTAGTAGGAACAGGAATGGTATGTCTGTTAGGGGAACATAATGTACTTGCAGCAGATGGAACTATTTTGCATATTGTCAACCATTCTCTTGTTAAAATGATGTTATTTCCCATTGCAGGTATTATCCATTTAACATCCCACACCTATGATTTGAACGAATTGAGAGGGTTTGGTCGCAGTAAACCATTGTTGGCAGTGGTTATGTTGGTGCCTATGTTGAGCTTATCTGGGCTTCCATTTCTCAATGGCTATGTGAGCAAAACACTACTTCATGAAAGTATTGTAGAATTGATTCATGAGAGTAATGTACCAGTGAACTGGGTTTTGACTGGGGTGGAGTGGATCTTTTTGTTTACAGGAGGGCTTACCTTTGCGTATATGTTGAAGTTGTTTTTCTGTCTGTTTATAGACAAAGGGAATAGGGACTGGGCACTGAATGGGGAATATATGGCAGAAGGTTCTGCTGCTACACTGTTGACCTATAGCACCTTACTCATTATGCTTGGTCTTATGCCAAATGATACCATGGACACCATTGCATCATTTGCCCGCCCCTTTTTATCTGGCGCGATTCCAGACCATGAAATTGACTATTTTTCATGGGTCAATATAAAAGGTAGCTTGTACTCATTAGGGATAGGGACTGTGATTTTTGTGGTTATTGTTAGAAAACTATTGTATCGAAAAGGGGTTTACTGTGACCCAATTCCACAGAAATTCAGCATTGAAATGGGGATTTATCGCCCAGCCCTCAAATGGCTGGGACAGTTATTTATTGTGGCTGCCACCTTGGTAGACTGTCTCCCATTTAGATTGCTCTCACAGACCATTCCTAGATATGTGAGGGCGTGGATGACTGGTCTATCCCATGTCCGAACCCACTTGGCATCTAAACTGATGGGAGAGGAACAGATGGCACATTCCAATGTAGAACAGGTTGCCGATGACTATCATTTTGCATTTTATGATGATGAGCCACAAAAACCGATTGGATTTGTGCACTCGCTTGCGTTTGGGTTGATGTTGACAGGGTTTGGTCTATGTTTCTGTTTGGCATTTATCTTGCTGCATAAATAAAAACATGCCACTTTCGACGAAAGTGGCATGTTTTTATGGAATGGTTACAACAAAATCTGAGAGATATGATACAGCAGATGGGTCATGGGATACAAAGAGATAGGTGAGTTGATACTGCTCTTTTAATTCTGTGAACAAGTTGAGTAATTGCGCCTGTACAGACAAATCAAGACCCGTCAATGGTTCATCTAATAACAGAAGTTTTGGTTTGGCAGCCAATGCTCTGGCGATAGCTACACGTTGTAATTGACCACCGCTGAGCTGTTTTGGATATCGTCTCATATAGTCTGACGGGAGACCAACCAGAGAAAGCAGATGTGCAACAGTTTCCTTGCACTGCAACGGTTTTCTGTGAAAAAGACAGCGCATAGGTTCTGAAATAATAGCAAAAACAGTATCATAGAGATTTACTGCTTCAAAGCTATTTTGAAATATCATCTGGACAGCACCATCTTGGCGTATTCCATTCACAAATTGATCAAGGACTTTAATAGTTCCACTTGTGGGGCGTTCTAGTCCAGCAATCAGCCGACATAATGTACTTTTGCCACAGCCACTTTGTCCAACCAGACCACAGCAGCCACCTTTTGGAACAGAGAAGGATAAATTGGATAAAATGGCTCTGTTCTGATAGTATTTGGTAACATTTTCTACTTGAAGTATTGATGTCATAAATGCACCACCTGACTACATCGGTTTTGATAAGTTTCAGGCAACAAATAACAGGATGAATGGGCTTTTGGGCATCGAGTTAAAAATGGACATGGTGAGGTGTGCCACTGTTCCAGTGGTGGGTGTATTCCTTGTAGTGTAGGAAGAGGTTTAATAGATGGAACAGGTTTTGCGCCCAATAATCCTTGCGTATAGGGGTGTCTTGGATGAGTAAGAAGTTGTCTGGTTTCTCCATGTTCCATCATTTGCCCAGCATACATAACATAAAGAAAATCTGAGAGCTGTTCCATAACATGAATGTCATGGGAAATGAGTAGAAGGGAGAGTTGATGTTCTGATGTCACTTCCTTTAAAATCATTAAAATTTCCTGCTGTGTTTGGTAGTCCAAAGCTGTGGTTGGTTCGTCTGCTATAAGGATGGACGGATTGGAGAGTAAAGCAATGGCAATCAAAACACGTTGTAACTGCCCTCCGCTGAGTTGAAAAGGATATGTTTGCAGCAAGTGTGATGGACTAGGTAGATTCATGCGTGAGAGCAGGGCGAGAGCTTGATTTTTATGTACATTTCTTCTATTTCTGGGAATTCCTTCACAGATATGCTGTGCTATGGTCATGCGAGGATCAAGGGCGGACATAGGGTTTTGTGGGATAAAGGCGATAGACTCTTGCCGTAATTTGCACATTTTTTGTTCATTTTGGTATGAAATGAGCTGGTGATTCAGGGTGATTTCACCAGAAATCGTCCATTTTTTTTGGTCAAGAAGTCCTAAAATTGCCTGACAAGTAATGGATTTTCCACACCCACTTTCTCCAATGATTCCAGTACAAAACCCTTGATAGAGAGAGAAGGAGAGGTTGTGAACTGCCAACAAGGGTTTCTTTTTGTGACAAAGAGAGATAGACAACTGTTTGACATCCAAAGTGCGTTGTTTTGTCATGTATGCATTTCCTCCCATAAATCACGGATATAGTCTCCAAAGGTATTTGTTGAGAGAACAACAACCAGAATACAAAGCCCAGGCCAGAACATCATTTCTGGATGGGATAAATAGTTTTGACCGTCACGAATCATGGCGCCCCACTCGGCTTGTGGAGGTAGTACCCCAAACCCAAGGAAAGAGTAGCCAGAAATGGCAAGCAATGTGTGACCGAAATCCATAAAGAATATACTGCTGAGTTGAGGAAGTATGGCAGGAAAAATATGGTGTATCAATAAATCAGATGTTTTGCAACCGACCAACTGACTCGCCAAAATGGAGGGGCGTTTCTTTTGAAGTAGAGTGATTGTGCTGCTCACACGTGCATACCAAATCCATCTGGTTAGGATCAAAGCAAGGGAGAGACAGAGCATATTTGCACCCCAAAAAGTCATAAAAATCATAACAAGAACAATGTTTGGAAAAGAGCGTAGAATATCACTTGATTTTATCACTGCTTTAGCAATAATCCCACCCATCCAGCCAGAAAAGATTCCAATGAATGTGCCAATCGCCATAGAGAAAATACTAATCATTGCCGCATACCCTAATGTAGTACGTCCACCCCATAAAAGGCGAGATAGGAGATCCCGTCCAAGATAATCTGTACCCAATGGATGGAGTGTAGATGGTGGCAAAAATTTTGAAACAGTGTCTAATTGGTTGGGGTCATAAGGGGAGAGAATGGGCGCCATAAGGCATAGGAATAGGAGCAACAGCAATGGTGCAAGAGGAAGCAGAAGTCGTTTTTTCTTCATTGCAATTTCTCCTGTCTATATTGTGGAGAGAACGTGATACACAGACATTCAGATAGTAGATTGATTCCTACAAACAAAGTGCATAGGAAAAGAATGTATCCCTGAATCATAGGATAGTTTCTGGCATTTACTGCATCTACACACATCCTGCCAAGACCTGGCCACCCAAAGACAGTTTCGACCAGCACAGAACCAGAAAAGATACTGCCGCAATGGATTGTGAATGAGGAAAGAATGGAAGGAAGTATATTTGGTAGAATATGATGAAACATAATGTGTCCCTTTGAAAAACCTCTGGCATGAGCATAGAATATAAACGGTTGTTGGCTGCATTCTAAAATCTGAGTGCGCAGGAGTTTTGTATAAATGGCAATATAGGAGCATGACAGTGTAAAAGAAGGAAGGATAAGATGCTGCCAAGTGCCAGCACCCTGTACAGGTAACAATCTTAGCTTCAGAGAGAAAAAAATAATCAGTATAAAACCAAGCCAGAATTTTGGAATAGAGGACAGGAACGAAGTCAGAAAACGAACACAGTGATCCCAAATACTGTTAGGATGTAGAGCTGATGTGATACCCAAAACACTGCTGCAAACAAAAATCCAAATCAATGTAGCCATAGTTAATAGAGCAGTGTAAGAAAAACTTCTTCCCAGTTCTTCCAAAACAGGGCGTTTTGTTTGATAGGAGTATCCCCAGTTTCCCTGTAGTATTTGACCCAGCCAGTGGATGTACTGCATAAAAATGGGTTCATCCAATCCCAATTCTTTTCGAATAGCAGAGAGACTTTCTTGTGTAACAGGGACCTGAATGGAGTTGAGATAGGCTGTAGCACCATCAACAGGCAGACAACGCACAAGAAAAAAAGCGACAATGGAGACAAAAAGTAGGAGGGGAAGCAGAAGTAAAATTTCTTTGCACAGATGACGGAACATGAAAATGAGGGTCCTCCTATGAATGAGTTGTTGTCATATGGCTGATGCCAAGCCCACCCTGCGCTGAGGTAAGGTCTGGGGCAGAAAAATCAGAATCATAAATTGCCAATGTGGTAACAACAGTCAATGGAATATAAACAACTTCATCATGAAAAGAGGTCATGATATATTGAAAGTTTTCCTGTAGTTTTGTGGGGTCTGTTTGACTGAGACAATCCTGCATCACAAGATCCAGTTCCTTTTTTTGTGCCATACCCAGTTGTGGAGTGCAAAATTTATCTCCAGAGGTACACATAGCAGCCAAGGTTGCATAAGGTTCATAAGAACCACCCCAAGAACTGTAAATTAAAAGATCAAATGCACCATTGGTCCAATTTTGTCGATATACCTGGCTGTCTTGAGGAAGGAGATTCAGTTTTACTCCAATTTTGGCATATTGCGCCTGTAATACAAGACCAATATCCCGATCGTTCGTAACAGAAGCATCATAGATAAGGTCCAATGAAAGTGGAGTTCCATTTTTAGAGCGATAGTCTGCTCCAGACTCATAAAGCCAGCCAGCTTCTTCTAATAGAAGATTGGCTTGTTCTGAGTCATAGGAATAAGATGGTAGCCCAACATCTGTATAAGGAATTTCGGTGGAAAAATAAGCGGATGCAGTGGGTTGTAATCCTCCAAAAACACCTTGGGAGATTTCGGTATTGTCCGTTCCATATGCCAATGCTTTGCGAACGATCACATCTTGAAGGAGCGGAGAAGTGGTGTTTAGATAAACGCTGGTGACGCTGGTGGTTGGAGCGGAAGCAATACCAAAACCATCCCGCTCCATTTGCTGAAATAATTCTGATGTGATTTGTGTAGCATCCACCATAACGTCAATTTCTCCTGCCCTGAGGGCAGTAGCTGCGGTATTCACATCTGGAATCACCAGAGCTTTTAATTCTTGAACAGATGGAGCTTGTCCCCAATAGTTGGGATTGGATTCAAAGGATGCATATTGGTTGGGTACATATTCTTCTAACATCCACATTCCTGTACCAACAGGAGCTTTGATTCCATTGGAATAGGGCGTTCCAGTGTCAGGAAATCCACTTTCTCCTAACAGGGCGAGTGGTCGGCTATAAGTGAAGTCATTTAGCAGGGAATTACAGGGCTGACTTAATTGAAGCACAAGAGTGTTGTGATCTGGGGTTTCAATGGATTCAATGACATCTAGAGATTGCAAAAAGGAATAACTATCTTTGTGTTGTTGCACTGCTTCAATATTCTTTTTTGCAATTTCAGATGTAAATAGAGAACCATCACTAAATTGCACCCCTTCACGTAAATGAAATGTGTAGGTGCACCCATCAGGAGAGATATCCCAGCTTTCTGCCAGTTCGGGCACAATTTCCCCCTGTTCCAAGGCAACAAGTCCCTCATAAACCCAGTCCTGGGCATACATTTGACTATTCATAGTATGTGGATTCAAATCACCAATATCTTTTGCAGTTCGGACCACCAATTCATCTGGTTCAGATGAAGTTTGAGATTGTTGTGTTGTGCATGCAGAAAGTGATATGGTGAGCGATAGAACAGTAAATCCAAGTAAACAATGTTGAAAGCGCATAGGGACCTCCTCAGTTTTGTAGTCTGTTTTCTCCCATAGACAAAAGAAAAAGGAAGCGTTTTGTTCGCTTCCTTTTTGTGGTACAACAAATAGATGATATCAATCTGATACCACAGATATTGTTGAAGCACCTTTCGACGGAAGGGTCAACAGCATAGAATGAAGCAGGTTTCCTGGCTTGCGTATCTTTGCAACCACACCCCTTCTCATGAAAACATAATGGGATACTGTGTGGCTACTCCTCGCTTACAGTGACCGGATCGCTCAGGATTTGCACCTGATTCCCTTTTAACTGAACGCCGAATATAGGGTCAGCACTTCATTCCTATTCTATTTTATGCGGATATTATAGCAATTTTTTCTTCCTATGTCAATCATATACGACCAAATCTAAACTACAACGGAGATGGGTGCTGTAAAATGGCAAGTCGGATAGGCACTACAGCCCCAAAAATCTCCATACCGCCCCCGTCGCATTACTAATTGACTGCCACAGAGAGGGCATACTGTCTGGATTTGTTTTATATGATTGCGTTTTTCTTTTTTCCCAACGTTGATACAGGGTTTCAACATTTTCTTCATTGATTGAATCTGTTTGCGGGTATAGCAGATTGGCATGTGTTTCAATCGGCTTCGCAGAGAGTACAACAAATCTTGACGCTGCAAAATCACAGTTCCCTGATTAGATTGGGGAATTTTTTTCAGAATACAATGGGGAGAAAAGACAATATAAGAGGTCATGTCATCCTTATCTAATCCTAAATAATGGGATAGTGCAGCAATGTGTGTTTGATTTTGTCGGATTGGGTTATAGAACTGATATTGGGTACCATTTCCCAGCACTTGTGTCCAATAGAGCTGGTTGTAATTCCCAAAAATAGACCCGCTGTAATTTTTGCTTTCCAGAACGAAAATCCCCCGTTCATGAATGAGTACCAAGTCAATTTCTGAAGTTTTACCCCGATACGGTATGTACAAATTTTTTAAAACAACATAGTGTCCCTTTAAATTATGATGTTTTAAGACAAATTCAATGGTATATTCTCCCCAATGCCCAGGATCCCTTGAATGAAGCCAAGTGCGAATAGGACCTGGCTCTTTCCCAATTAAAATAGAAAAAAGTCCCATAGAATCACCTCATGAAATAAACCACTTTAGAGTTGGAATTACTCCTAATCCAACGAATATGAGTATGGAGAGGCAAATAGAGATCGTCCAAAAGAACTCTTTGTGTTCCAATTCTGAAACTGGGCTAACCGGATGCCTGCGAAAGAATAGATAAAAGAGAATATATAAAATGGGAAGACAGATCAAACATTGTAATCCAACGAAAAGAAACTGATCCTGAAAAGTAATGGTTTCCACTTGACTTGTTGTAACAGGATTGGGTTTTGTGACAAAATAGGATATGATCGAATTATAAGAATTGATGAGAAAATGGGGTAATATGGTGGATAAAATGGAGCCAGTACGGGAAACAAAAATGGCAAAGATGATTCCAAGTCCAAAGGCATAGAGTGCCTGTTGTAAATTCATGTGGAATAATCCAAATAGAAATGCACTGATGAGGATAGCAGAGCGTATCCCTCTGCGTTGGTATCCAGAAAGGAATACTCCTCGGAACAGCAGTTCCTCAAAGATAGCAGGTTGAACAGCAGAGATCAGTAGAAGAGGAATAAGACCAGCTGTTGACTCATTTTTTATGGATTCCTGCACCAGATTTGGTTGAATAAAAGAGGTGAGTAATACTATCATGGACATAAAAGGCTGTACAAAAAAACCGATTGCTGTACAAATAAGCCCATCCTTTACTTCTAATTTATGTAAAGAAAAGTATATAGTGACAGGCTGTTTTGATAGAAACAAGTAAAGTAAAAGAATTGGAATATAAATCAGGCATTGCATGACAAAGACAGAGATCCAACGAGGGATTGGCAAGGGAAGATAGTAAAATAGAAAAGAGACCACTAAAAAATAGACAAGAGTAACAAGATAAAAACGGTTCATCTGTTTGGTCGACATAAAATTCACCTCAAATCGTGTTTTTTCTATTTTATCATTGTATTTTTTTGAAAACAAGGAATA
>CALWON010000118.1 GCA_944383165.1 uncultured Oscillospiraceae bacterium | reverse complement strand
CTCTATGCTTTCACATCAATTCCATTTCCACTGATCAGCGTGAGGTCTCTATCCCCGGTTTGTACAATCTGACATTCAATTTCTTCTCTTGTGATACCGTCGAAAATGCTGGCATCGAATTTGTCCCCAGGTTTCCAGTCTGGGTTTGCTTCCTTCACAATGTTATAGAAAGCACGATTGTAACATCCCTCATATTGCTGCAAAGTCCATGTCCCTTTCAACCGGTCGGATTTTTCTACGCTCAACTGATAACGGGTATAAACAGCGGTCCGGTCTGTTTCACCGTTTCCCATACCACCGTAGTCCCGGATGAATTCCCGCAGGGATGTATCAAACATATCCTGCCGTGCTGCCTCTGGTATATCAATAATTTTTTGTATGGTGGAGGGGTCCTTTCCTGTGATATCCATGCCAGAGACACCATAGCTGTTGATAGGATCACCATCTTCATCCAGCCGCCCCATAAGATTGCGGATGGCAAGTTCCTCATCGCCCTCGTAAAGCTTCATCATTTCATCTACAACAGAGGTGTCTTTTCCAAGCATCCTCAGCAATGTGCGCAGTTCTTCCAGTTGTTCTTCATACTTTTTCTGTGTCTCGGATTTTTGAGCTTTTCCTTCTTCTACCATAGCTTTTGCGGTTTGATAGCGTTTGCTATTAGGGTCAATTGTACCTGTGTAGGGACGAAATGCAACGGATTCCAGTGCCATAAAACTTCACTTCCATGGTATTTTCTATAAGTGTTATCGTCCTGAAACAGAAAAACTTAATATAAATTTTAATAAAAAGATGGCAGCAAATCAAAACAGAACTGGTATATTTCATAGCTGAGAAAGGATTGGTTGCTAGAGCATGATTTTTGTGTTATACTGAACCCATAACAGGGTTTCTGTTTCAGTGAAAGAAGTGAGAATGATGTGTAAGAACCGAAAAAGAAAAAATGATGCTTTTCTCCATGCAAAGCCAGTAAATTGCGACAGTTGCATGGAGTAGTATAGTCGCAAAATAAAAATGTGCTGGCTTTGCAACTTGACGATACATCAAGGAGGAAGCCCACATGAAATATGTAAATGCAAAAATGATTCTTCCAGACGTATTGGTAAAGGAATTGCAGGACTATATACAAGGTGGATATATCTATGTTCCAACAAAACAGGAACAACAAAAGCGTTGGGGAGAAGTTTCCGGTTATCGAAAGGAATTGGAGCAAAGGAACAGAAAAATTAAGGATGAACATGACAGAGGTGTTTCTATGGAATGCCTGTCGGAAAAATATAGTTTGTCATTCCATGCTATCCGAAAAATTATATATCAAAAAGGATAGCGAAAGGTGAAATTGCACTCCATTAATTCAATAGTATAAGGTACAAAACTATAGAAAGAAAAGAAAGGGCTTGTGATCTGTAAATTCACAGATTACAAGCCCTTTCAGCGGTTTAAATGACTTTTCTAGATTGTAAAACTAAATTGAATTTTTTTCATTTTTCCATTTGTTACGGATAGCGATCACACCCCAGATGATGAGACCGGCTGCCACAATTCCCTCTCCAATCAGAATAAAGTAGTAGTTGGCAAAGGGAAGACCATCAATCTGAACACCATGTACAATACCATTCATTGCATTGGAATTGACAGTGGTGTAGAGAATGTGTTTCATAGCCTGACGAGCAAAATACTGAGAGGCAGGGTTGGTAATATCCAATGGTGCATCTACTTCGTATCCAGTTAGTTTCAGATCGCCACCAGCCCTGATACATTGTTCTGTATCCATCACACCTCCGTTGTCATAGTCGGTGATAACAGTACCATCGAAGCCCCACTCATTGCGAAGTACACCTGTGATGAGATTGTAGTTACCACCAGACCAAGTGCATCCAACACGGTTGAATGCTGACATAACAGCCATAACAGCTGGGATTTCCACTTGTTGCTCTGTAAAGGTGTCTGTGGTTTCGTCATAGTTCTGCACAAGAATTTCAGTGGTAGGACGCTCCTCAATACAGATCTGGAAAGGCTTGAGATAGATTTCACGAATTGCCTGTTCATTGGAGAAGGTGGCAACATGGCTACGATGATCTTCCTGATCGTTGAGAGCAAAGTGCTTGATGTAGGCATATACTCCTTTTTCTGCACATGCACTGGCTGCCTGAAGAGCTAGTTCTCCAGAGATAAATCCATCTTCAGAGTAGTATTCAAAATTTCGACCGGCAAATGGAGTTCTATGAATGTTCATAGCTGGTGCATACCAACCAGTAATCAAACCAATATAGGTATGGTCGCCCCAATTTCCATCGGCTGCCAGAGCATCTTCACCTACATAGTAGCCATGAAGATAGGAGTTGTCCCGATCCCAACTGGCAGCCAGATTTGTGGCACAAGGATAGGTGATGGAATATGGCTCATGTGTAACACCACCTTCGTTTAGACCAGAGGGACCGTCATAGTCAATGGCTCTGGGTTTTCCAATGTTTTCTGATGCCAATGTTTGATAACCGCCATTGCGAATAATCTCCTCTAGTTCGCTGGCATCCATTTGGTCAATGAGCGCATCCCATCCGCCTTCTGCATCTACTTCATCAAAGTCACGCCCACGGAAATCAATCAGTTCCAAATCGCCATCTTTTCCATAGGTACCAGCCAATACAGCAGCTTCTTCCTCCATCATTGGATTCAAAGAGGCATTGGCTCCCTTCGCCTGAATCGCATCTTTAATGGTGTCAGAGACCTCTACTTCCCAGGTATAGCCATTCTTTTCACTGAATTCGCTCTTTCTCTGATTGTCTTGAGTACCATGGGGAGTGGGGAAGGTACCTGTCCAATCCTGACGGGTAAGATACTCATTTCTGGGAGTCAGTTCATCGTAGCTGGCATGGTCAAATTGATTGGTAATGGTTGCTCCAGACAGAGAAGTAGCATATGTTTTGTTATCAACGCCGCCATTGTCCATATAGGTATAGGTCCATTTACCCACAAATTGAGCATCAGGTTGACCAAACAGACTATCTGTAGAGAATCCCTGATAAGCTAGGAAGTTGTTGTTTGCAGCATGGGCATTTGCAGCAGCGGTGAGGAGATAGTCACCTGCTTCCAAAATATAGGTTTTGGCATTGACATCATCATAAGAGACAAAGTCTTTCTGATTGACCGTGATGGTTACAGTTTCAGACTGACCAGGTTTTAACTCATCTGTTTTTTCAAAGCCTACCAGAGAAACAGAGGACTTTTCTACATAGTTTGTTTGATCATAGGCAGTATAAGGTGCATTCAGATAAACTTGAACTACATCACGACCACAAACAGAGCCTGTATTGGTAACTGTCACCTGAATATTGATGTCACCATTGGCGTCCATGTCACTCATGGTAAAGTTGGACCAATCAAATGTGGTATAGGAAAGTCCATATCCAAAGGGATATTGTACCGTTTGTTCATAGTTGTAGTCGCCTGCATTCCCCTGATTCACAGTCTTATCATAGTAACGGGTTTCATAGTATTTGTAGCCTACATAAATGCCTTCATCATAAAAGACAGCTGCTTCTACATCGTCACCATTGTTGACCATCATAATATCACCCATGTTTTGCATTGCAGGGGAGGAGAAGGCATCATAGGCAAAAGTATCTACTAGATGACCAGATGGGTTAACATTACCACTGAGTACATCGGAAATAGAGCGGCAGGTGTCACCACCAGCTCCAGGAGCCCAAAGAACTGCGCTGATATTCTCATAGTCTTTAATCCAACCCAGCTCAAAGGCATTGTTGGTATTCACCACAATAATAACATTATCAAAGTTGTCATTGAGATATTGAATGACCTCAAGTTCTACAGAATCTGGTTCTAGATAGTGCTTGTCTTTGTCTGCCTCTATATCTGTCCAGTCACCCATATAGCGACCTAGGTCACGACCCTCACCACCAGTGCGTGTAATGAAGTAAATAGGGATGGTACCCACAGCTTCCTCTTTGGCTTCTTCAGGGATTGCAGAGATAGGAGCCTCATTGATAGACCAATCTTCTGCACCACCATACATGATAGCACCGCCACCTCGAGTATAGGTATCATGGTTATCACTATAAAACTTCCATAGGGACTCATTGATAGAGAATCCCTGTTCTGTGAGTGCAGTGCGCATATCGCTGGAAATTGTGCTCACACCAGAGCCAGTGCCACCAGCTAACAAGTCAACAGAGGAGGCAGAAAAGAGGCTGAGTTTGGAATTTGCTGCAATGGGAAGCCCCTTGCCATCCTCTGTTTTATTATAAAGGAGGACAAAACCCTCTGCACCTGCTTTACGGGCATAAGCTTGCTCCGCAGCTTGGAGTTCTTGAGAGTCCATGATATCTCTGGTGTAGTAGGCTGCATTGACTCCATTTGGTGCGTGACTGGTATTCAGCTGTGTTTCACCAAAGATGTCACGGAGTACCAGATCAAAGCGGGATGTAGTAATCAGAGAGAGTGCAATCGAAAATACCAACAGGATTGCCAGGAGAGGTGCAACAATCATGGTAAATGTTTTGGCACTCATTTTCTTTTCTTTTCCATTTGTCATAAATATACTCTTTCCTTTCTGTTATATTCCAATGTACCAATGCTGTGATGCCAGACTTATTTCTCTCACCATTGGTGGAGGACGAGAATTTGATGTTTCCAGATTGAAAACATCAAATTCACTGCCATTTTTGGATGATGTACCAGTCTGGGCTTTGCTGTTGCAGGTAGCCAAAGACAGCACAACAGGCAGTCCTAACACAAGAAAAGCTGTTTTCAAGTTATCTCTCCTTCTCCACTGTCATTCAACCCATGTTTTGTTTGACACTTCGTAAATTCGTTTCAAATCACAAAAATGCTTTGCAAAATATGGCTTATTGCTGACAATATAACAAAGGGAATACCCAAAAACAATGGGTATTCCCTAAACTGTAATATTTTTTCGTATTCTGTATTAAACCATAATCAAACACTGCTAAAGAGGATATTTAAATGGAAAATATCTCCATTTGCATAGGTTGTTAACTGCCCCTCATACTTTTGTACAATCATGCGGATGCTCCTCATTCCAAATCCATGATAGTCTGTATTTTTTTTGGTGGTCAGAGGCAGACCATCACGAAAGGTAAGAGAACCATGAAAATAATTATCTTCTTGAATAATCACCATATCGCCTTGGCTTTTGACCATCAGATTGATAATTCGCAGATTCTGATTTTCGATGGATTTTACTGCATCTAGTGCATTGTCGATTATGTTTCCAAATAGACAATACAAATCACTTCCATCCATAAAATTGAGTTTTTCACCATCAGCCATGCAGGAAAGCTGGATGCCATTTTGTTCACAGTAGAGGCTTTTTTCAGTGAGTAAGACATTCAAAAGCTGGTTTCCTGTTTCAATTTTTGCATCATAAATTGCAATGCTCCGTTGTAAATCTTCCATTGCATCTAGCTGAATTTGCCCACCACCCTGAGCAAACAATGTCCCTAACTTGTAGCGGATATCATGACATTTGATGTTGATTAGGTCAATGGTATCTTTTGAAATTTCATACTGACGCTGGCTTTGGCGAATGGTATACTGTAAATATTCTACCTCTTGTTTGAGTTCCCGTTGCTCAATGGTGCGAGAAGTAAGGAGTAGTACAATCATACAACATGTAACAGAAAATAGATTACCAGATTGTCGAAGCACCAAATATTCAACCTTTGGAAATTGATTTTCAATTCCTGTACTCAATTTGGCGAAGTAGATGTCCTCGACAGAACACAAAATGGCGGTGATTCCAAGAATGATCAAAGAAATAATTAACACTTGACGTTCTAACTTCCAGTTGGTCATATGATGTACCATATGGCGGAAAAAGAAACGATAGATTGCAATGATACCCACAAAAAAGAGGGTATAATACATCAAACGGTAATAGAGATTAAAATGCTGCCCCCAACTGTCATACAGATGCAATGCTAATCCACTGCACCACACCATCAAACGTAACTTGTAGCACAGGTTTTGTGCAGCATAGGACACACTACAGCAAAATAAAATAGTGGAAAAGGATTCAGAAAAACACAGATATGTATGAATGATAGTTACAGAAAATAGAACAAGATATACCACAATACGTCCAATCACAGTTTGCCCACATAATTGGTAGGCAGCTGCAGCACCCAAAGCGATGACAAGAACACACACAAACCCAACCACCATCTTTAGCCAGAAATGGGTAGCACGATTCAGTTTCCATGTGATGAGGGCATAAAATACATACAGTTCAAATAGAAATTCTAAAATAATATCTCGATAGATAAAAGAAAGTCCATACATCGTCAAGAACCTCCAATAGAGCCAGCATACCAGTTTGCTAACTCTGCCATAAAGCCAGCTCGTCTGGGTCGACTGATTTGAAGGGTATGATCCCCTACCTGTACTGTGCAGCCCTTTACTTTCACAATAAACTTTGGATTGACTAAATAACATTTATTACACCGCAAAAATCCAAAGGTGCTTAGTTCTTCTTCTACTCCAGACAGTGCCCCTGTTCGTTCAATCACATCATCCACCAAATGGTAGAACAGGCGATGGTTTATAATTTCCACATACATCAATTTGTCGGTTGAAATGCGGTATAATCCTCCCGCAGAATTTACAGTAAATGTGCGCTCCTCATGTAAAATGTAGATATCAAGAGCCTTTTTAAATTTCAAAGAAAAGTCGTAATAACTTACTGGTTTAATCAAAAAGCTCACTGCGTCTACCTCATAGCCTTGCAGAGCATATTGCACCAGATTGGTAATAAAGATGATAGAAATATTTTTATCATACTTGCGCAACAGCAAGGCTGCTTCCATGCCATTTTTTTTGGGCATTTGAATGTCCATAAAAACGACAGCATAGGCACATTTATAATTTTCAAGAAATTCCTCCCCATTATAAAACCTGGTGATGTGAAATTTCTGCTTGTTTTCAGTAGCATAACGCTCTATATATTCAACTAAAACCAGAGCGGCATGGTCTTCATCCTCTACAATGGCAATGTTTTTCATTGTGTTCACTCTCCCTTGGTATGGATAGTTTGCATAAACTATTTGTACCCAGATTGTACCATGTTGTTCAATAGGAATCAATCTATTGGAAAGTTAGAGTGGTAGATACAGTTTTTTGTTTCTACTATTTGCTTCGGTATCAGATGGTATATAGAATATTTGGCTGAGTGACGATAAAATGAAACACAGAGACCAGTATTGTAGGGAGGAAAAAAGAATGTGTACTAGATTTGTTTATCATGGAGACGATATGATTACAGGTTTTAATTTTGATATTGACCTTTCTGTGTGGAAACATAAGGTTTTGAAAGAGGGGGAACGCTTTTATATTGGGATTTTAAGACCGGATGGAACATATCATTCTTATCATGGGGTAAATCAAAATGGAAATGTGGGAACATTATTGTATGTACATGGGAACCCTGATGGAATCTATCAAAATGGTAAAGATTGTATCACAATTTCAGATTTAACAGAACAGTTTATCAAAGCACAGATTTCTTTTGATGAGGCACTTTGTATTGTGAAGTCGAAGAAGGTTACTTATGCACCAGATACCACAATGCAGGCAATGTTATCTGATATTCATGGACGTGTATTGATAATTGAGCCAGGGATTGGATATAAAGAAGAACATAAGAAATATTCTTTGGTTATAAATTATTCTGTAATAAAACCAGAAAGTACAAAAGATTTTATTGTGCAAGGGGATGACCGATATGAACGTACTTTGAAACGGTTGGAGCAATACCAGAATGATTTTTCCATTTCAGATGCGTTTGCATTACTACATACCGTTCGACAGGAGGGCATATGGGCAACCAGAGTTTCATTTGTTTATTCTGCAAACGAACAGACCGTATACTATGTAGAGAATAATGACTTTGAACATATTACGAGGTTTGTGTTTCCGTCAG
>CALWON010000117.1 GCA_944383165.1 uncultured Oscillospiraceae bacterium | reverse complement strand
CCCACCATCGGCACCATATTATTTGGACGCTTGGTTTCGTAGAATCAAGCGTCTTTTCATTTTATTATGCATATAATGATAAACCACCTGATCCATGCCAAGATCAGGTGGTTTTGTCTTATCCTCTTTTAGTCCATTTTTTCCTCCCTAATAAGGTATCATAATCAATACAATAAATCTTTGCTGGTCGTCCTCGCAAATTAAGCTGGCGACTGTACTCTACTTTTGCTAAACCACCTGTTTCCAATTTATTGAGAATTCTGGACGCACTGCGGGTTGTCACATTTAGGAAATATGCCAACTCCTCAGACGAAAGCGTATAATCCCCCTTTTGCTGTAGCACAGATGCAATTTTACTGAGATAGAGGGGGGAAATACCTACACGCTCCCCTGCTCGAATCAACAAAGGATTTGGGACATCACTACATACCACTCTGCGTGAACTGGAAAGTGGTCCGATTAATGTATTATCTTCTGTGACAACATAGGTACCTGCTTCTCCAGACTGAATTCCATGTTTCAATGCTCGATATCCATTCCTATGTGCATCAGTTACATCACTAGCACATCCCCATCCAATACAAACTGGAAATGGTAGATATTCTGATAAATATGCCGCCATAGGGCTGACTGTATATTGTTGAGTCACTTCTTTCAAAATTGCAATATTGGTTGTTAATTCGATCCATTCTGTTTGTTGATACGCCAAAAATTTTAGATTACACTGTTTATTATACCCCTGTATTCCATTCCATAGCATCTGCATTTGTGACGTATCCAATTTCTGTGGAGAGGCAACCAAAGCGATGCAGGCGGCTGTTTCACGAATAGATTTGGTCTTAAGTTGCTCCAACAGTTTCTGATAGGTTTCCTGCATAGTTTCTTTAGAAGGTGCCAAATAAAAATGCTTGATCTTGTGTGTACAAAAATACTCAGCCATGCTAGCAAATCGGGTCACCATCAAATCAATTTCACCAGAATCCCACACCTCTTTATAATAACTTTGCAATGGCTTATACCAATCCAATGCATCCACATGCAACCAGTCAATAGAGGCTGTCCCTAATCTTGGGGCATCTGACCCATGAAAAATAGATTCAAAATCCACTGGAATTTGAGGTCGATCAAAATACACCCGTTTAAAATCCAATTTTGGATTTTGAACCGCAAGTTGTGCAATAGATTTATAGTAGTCTAAAGCACTTAAATCAAAGTAAGCGTGAGGGACTTCATCTATCTGTGGATCATATTTCCGTATAATATTGTAAGGATATGAACCACTAAATAATAATCCATCAAAATTTCCCTGATTTTCTTTATAGAGAAACCGAAGATGGTCTGGAGATGTATATGGTAAATAAGTCACTTGACTTTCTGATGCCATTATTTTATCCAGTTCCAGAATTTTCTTTAGAGATATCTCATTTGTAAAAATGCCTATTGAATACATAATACTCATCCTTCTCACTAATGGTATGTTCTCATATTATATGTCAGAGATTCTAGCAGAGCAAGGAAATTTCTTATTTTTATTATTGTAGTCTAGACTTTATTCCTATTGACAGTTTATATAGGCGACATTTGTGCAAAACATAAAAGTATTGTATTTTTATTTATTTTTATTGACATAGTATCATGGATGATTGTATACTGTCTTTGTGCTTCCGAAATATGTCTTTAATTGTCTTTAATATGACAGTTTTGGTTGTACATATCTACATGAACTCTGATTTATGACAATTTATGCAATAAAAATTGTATCTTATGTGTAAAATTATTTCATATTTTCACTTCTTTTCAATATATTTTACTGTAAGTTTTTACAGTAGTTGTTCTATTCATTTTTATGTATTTTCTTTCGTCTTGCTATTGTCATTTTATCAGGTGTTCTATAAGAGAGGAGAGAATAAAGAGATGGAATCAAAAAAACGAAGTGCCATAGACTCCCTGAACCAGCATTGGGCTTTTTTGTGTGCGCTTAGTGACAAACTATGGACTTGTCCTGAAGTTGGATTTCAGGAACACTATGCCACACAGGAATTCTGTTCTGCATTGGAGCAATTTGGATTCCAAGTAAAGAAAAATCTGGCTGGTATTCCAACTGCCTTCTCAGGAAGTTATGGGAACGGTGGACCTGTCATTGGATTTTTGGGCGAGTTTGATGCCCTTCCTGGTCTCAGTCAACAGGAAAATGCATTGACAAAATGCCCTATACAAGAGGGTGCACCAGGTCATGGTTGTGGACACAACTTGCTAGGTGTTGGATCATTGGCTGCTGCCATTGCAGTCAAACAATACCTTCAGGACAATCATCTACCTGGAACTGTTGTCTTTTTTGGATGTCCTGCCGAGGAAGGTGGTTCTGGAAAGGGATTTATGGCACGGGAAGGTGTATTTCAGGAGCCTGACCTTGCCTTCAGTTGGCATCCTGGTGAGGTCAACAGTGTATCTACAGAGGGCACAATGTCCAACTATCAAATTTGCTACCATTTTTATGGTGTATCCTCTCATGCAGCTATGTCTCCCGAGAAGGGACGTAGTGCATTGGATGCACTTGAACTGATGAATACTGGTATACAATATTTGAGAGAACATGTACCAACCACCACTCGTATTCATTATGCAATCACCAATACAGGTGGTAGTGCTCCAGGAACAGTCCAACCATATGCTGAAGTTGTATATCTCTTACGTGCAATCCATCCAGAAGATTTGATTGATTTATATGAGCGAGTCAATCAGGTAGCAAAGGGTGCAGCTATGATGACTGGTACCACAGTTGAAATTGAATTCATTAAGGCTTGTTCCAATGTTTTGATTAACAGTGAGTTAAATCAAGTTATGCAGAGAAATTTGGAAGAAATTTCTCCTCCAACCTTTGACGAAGCGGATTTGGAGTATGCCCGCAGCTATCAAGAAACTTTTGAACGTGGTTACAGCTATTATGATATGTTGGTAGATGAAATCACTGATCCACAACTGAAAGAAGAACTCCATGCCAAAGCCAATGAGCCAATCCACACCAGTGTAATGCCACTGGCTCAAGAACGTCAGGGTTTTGTTTCATCTGATGTGGGTGATGTAAGCTGGAACTGTCCAGTTGCTCAAATTAACTGTGCAACTATGCCAGCAGGGATTTCTATGCACTCATGGCAAATGGTTGCTGTTGGAACTTCCAACATTGCCAAAAAGGGTATGCTCTATGCGGCTCAAGTTATGGCTGGTTCTGCTATTGATGCCATTGAAAATCCAGCGATTGTTCAAAGAGCGCAAAATGAATTGCTTTCTCGTACTGGTGGAACTCCCTACCGCTCCCCTATCCCATCTGATGTAAATCCAAAACTTCCCACTTGATTTTTAATTTTACAGTACATTAGTTCAAGAGAAAAAGGAGAGAAATTATGCAGATTACGATTTGTCTTGCCCTTTTTGTGGCTATGCTAGTTCTATTCTTCTTCAACAAGATTCCTATGTCTTTTACCGCTTTGGGTGCGATGGTGTTGTTGGTATTGACTGGGTGTTTAGATGCTAAAACCGCAGTGGCTACTTTTGGAAATTCTACAGTCGTAACCATGGCTGCTATGTTTGTGGTAGCGGCTGGTTTAAGCCGTACTCAAATGATCAGCCATATTACAAAGTTGCTCTATCGTATCACTGATGGCTCTTTTACCAAAGTTCTTGCCTCATATATGCTTGTGACCTGTCTTTTAGGACAATTTGTACCTAGTATCGTCGCTCTGTTTGCTCTTGTTTACCCATTGGTACAAAATATGTGCGAACGTATGAACATCAGCCCTTCCAAGATGATGTACCCCATTGCTGTGGCTACCGTTTCCTCCAGTTTTATTATTGAGCCCATCGGTCCCTATGCTGCTTGGTATGTCACACAAAACGGATTTATGGAGTCCTACGGTTGGACTGCAACCAAGCTGTCTATGTGGAGCGAAACACTTGTATTTTTCCCAGTTGGTGTTCTGACCTTGCTTTATGCCATTTTCATTATGCCACGGATGTTACCTGATGCTCCAGAAGTTGCAATTTCTGAAGTAGCTGCACGGAAGTTGCAGGAAAAAGAGCCACTTTCTCCTGTGCGTGAGGTACTTGGCTATGGCGTTTTTGTAATTGTCATTGTTTGTTTGATGCTTGGTTTCTCCTCTTGGCAAGTTACTTTAGCTGGTGCTGTTGTTCTGGTGGCAACCGGTGTTTTAACAGAGCGTGAAGCCATTGACAACATGAATATGAGTACAGTTCTTCTCTATGTAGGTGTTTCTGCTTTTGGGGAAGCGTTAGCACAAACAGGTGCAGCTAAGATGATTGGTGATGGCATTGCGAATATGTTGCAAGGTGTAACAAATGGCTATATTGTTGGCTTTATATTCTATCTGGTCAGTTTTCTAATGACTTCCCTGCTGTATAATAGAGCAGTCAGTACAGTTCTAACCCCTGTGGCAGTTATTACCTGTTCCTCCATTGGCTGCGACCCTAGAGGACCTGTGATTTTATGTGCATTAGCCACCATGTCCTCTCTGATTACCCCAATGGCCACTGCTGTTGTCCCCATGGCCATGAATGCCGGTGGCTATAGTGCAAAAACAATGCTCAAAGTTGGTATTATTCCTGGTTTACTGCGTGGTGTAATCGGAACCTTAATCGCTATGACACTTTTCCCCATGTAGTCTGGATGATATCAAAATCCCAGCCCTCTGCACCATCCATTTTAGGAGTGCAGGGGGTTTACTAAAATTCTGAATAAAGAAACATCTATTATTGTAATTTCTTTCCCTCTCACAGAAACAAACTTGTACTGTTGCAGGAGTGAACTATAAAATGACATCACAATTATTTACAGAAATTTTGAAAGCCATTGCGATACTTGGTATTTTTTTACTGATTGGCTTGTTTCTACGAGCAACCATTCCTGTATTTCAGCGTCTATTGCTTCCATCCTCCGTTATTGGTGGGTTTATTGGACTAATTCTTGGTCCAAATGTATCAGGTATCATTCCATTCTCCAGTGAATCTCTCAATATTTGGGCTTTATTACCATCTATTTTAATTGTACCCATTTTTGCTGCTGCGCCACTTGGCAATGGTATGGGAAAGGAACGTGGCAATGGTAGCAGTAAACTACTTCAATGTGGTCCTGCAATGCTGTTAATGTGTGCTCTTTTTTCTACAGTCAGTTGTCTACAAGGAATTGTGGGGTATGGAGTTAATTTATTTTTCTCTGCTATGGATTGGAATTTGTATCGTACATTTGGTTGGGAGTTAAGTCAAGGATTTGCTGGAGGACATGGTGCAGCAGCTGCCATTGGTGGAATTCTTCAGGATTTTCATTTGGATTATTGGGCAACTGCTCAAAGTGTTGGGATCACCACTGCCACAGTTGGTCTGCTAGGTGGAATGTTAATCGGAATTTGGATGATCAAACGTGCCAATGACCGAGGCGAAATTTCCGGCTTTGACGTAGGAAAAATTCCAGAGACAACTGCACATGGTATTGTGATAGACCCAAATCAACAACAGAGTATTGGTCGCGAAATGTCTCTTAGTTCCTGCATCGACCCTATTACCATTCATATCTCGATTATCACGCTTGGGTGTTTGATTGCCTATTGGATTCGGGATACATTAGGTGGCATCAACAGTGCTTTTTCCTCCTGCCCAGTTTGGTTCTATGCTCTTGTTGTAATGTATGGTATTAACTATGTTCTATGTCATTTAAAACTAGATTGGATGATTGATAAAAAAGTAAAGGCACGAGTGACTGGACCCCTATCTGATTTTGCTATTTGTGGTGCTATTGCTAGTTGTAATGTTTCTGCTGTACTTGATCTTCTTGTTCCCATTGTTGTTATGTGTATTTTGGGTTTTTTGGTGACATGGATTATATTTCCAATCGCAAGAAAGGTATTTCATCATAATTATGCATTTGAACGTATGATTATCTGCTGGGGTACTAATACAGGTGTTACAATTACAGGAATGATGTTACTCAAAATATGTGATCCTGACTACTCTACCCCTGCTCTTGCAGACTTTTCGATGGCCTTTGCATTGATGAGTATCATCAGCACTATAACATCTCCCATCTATTATCAACTCATTGCAGAGGGTTCCACACTATCAAACCTTCTGTTCAATGTGGTGATTGGATTTGTATATATTGGAATGGGCATTCTGGCTTATTTCGCCCTTCGTTGTCAAAACAGAAAAAATACACCATCATAAACATATTGGCAATACAAAAAGACAGCACACAGAATAAAGAATTATTCTGCGTGCTGTCTTTTTTATCAATTACTGGAAAAATTGACACTCAATATGTGATATCATATATATCATACATTGCTACCTATTTTGTATTGGTTATGATCTATTCCTTCTTCCGCCAAATAGCAAAATCAACCGTAACAGATTCGCCACACTGACGATGAGGGCTGCTACATAGGTCAGCGCTGCTGCACTAAGCACCTTTTTCACCCCATTGTGTTCCTCGTTTGATACCATATGGTATTGCTCTAAAGTGACAAGTGCCCGTCTGCTGGCATTAAACTCAACTGGCAGTGTAATCAATTGAAATACCGTTACAAGTGAAAATAAGATTATCCCCAACGAAACCAATGGATAATAGCCCAAAAAGAATCCCAATAGAATCAACGGGATAGATAGTGATGAGCCAATGTTTGTAACAGGAATGATGGCTGTCCTCAACTGGAGGGGAGCATAGCCCACTGCATGTTGAATGGCATGCCCTGTCTCATGGGCTGCTACCCCTACGGCTGCCACTGTGCTGCGCCCATACACATCCTGTGAAAGCCGCACTACTTGGCTTCTTGGATCATAGTGGTCACTTAATGAACCCGCTACCTGTTCTACCCGTACATAAGTTAATCCATTGGCATCTAAAATACGCCGTGCAACCTGTGCACCTGTCAATCCGCTGTGCACAGAACGGGTGCTAAATTGAGCAAATGTCCCTTTTACCCTCATCTGTGCCCATAGGGCGATGAGCATGGCAGGCAGTACAAGTATGATATAGTAGCGGTCCGGTAAATAAAAAAATGGCATAGATTGCCCCCCTTTCAAGTTTTCCTCATTTTATCACAGGGCATCTGCTCTCGCAAGTGGTTTTCCATTCAATTTTATCTTGACAATCTCTTTTTCAACCTATAAAATTCACAATGGATGAACATTCTTCCACACGATATTTATGACAGCTATGTGCGGTTAGTGTGCCCATACCATTATACAACTATGTATTACATAGATAGATTCCTACCGCAGGAGGTCAGTTATGTTTCAGATAGGATGGGATTTTTTTGATTCTTTGGACGAAATGGTATATATTACCGATATGTCCACCAATACCTTGGTTTATATGAATGCAAAAACTAGAAATGCCATCGGTTTTAACCAGTCTGAGCAATATGTAGGAAAGCTATGCTACGAGGTCCTACAAGGACTATCTGCCCCCTGCCAGTTCTGTACCAATCACCTATTGGAGGAGGGAAAGTTCTACGCCTGGAGCTATTTTAATCCAGTCATGAACACACATTTCTCCATCCATGATACAATGCTTATTCGTGACGGAAAGTCTTACCGGCTGGAAATTGCTGTGAGCGATAAGCATTCTAAGCAGGACCAGGACAATAGCCACTATTATGCACACAATGAAATGATCATTGGAGAATGCCTGAAACACGTCTTTTCCAGCACCAACGCGGAAGACGCCATTTCCCGTCTGCTTGCCTACATTGGAGAAAAATTTCTCTGTGAAAGGGTTTATATTTTTGAAGTCAACGACAGAGACAATGTAGATAATACATATGAATGGTGTTCTGAGGGAGTTATTCCACAAAAGGATATCTTACAAAACGAACCTTTTGAAGGTGTTGCCTGGTGGTTCGACATGTTTCAAAAAAAAGATGTGTTAATTATAGAAAATCTTGAAGACATCCGTTCTGCCTTTCCCCTCACCTATTCTATTCTGAAACCTCAAAATATTGTCTCTCTTGCTGCGGGTCCTATCTATGATAATGCAAAGACAGTTGGTTTTATTGGTGTAGACAATCCAGATCCTGCAATGTTATCTCTCATCGTCCCACTTTTGAAAGTGATTGGATATTTTATCCTTTCCTTGCTAAAGCGTCGGGATTTGCAGAATAAGCTCCATCTTTTGAGTTTCCATGACCAGTTGACTGGTGTGTTTAACCGCAATGCCCTCTTTGAGCTATATCCATTCAATATCCAGATGGACTGTGTTGGGATTATTTATTGTGATATTTCCGGTCTAAAAAAGGTAAATGACACTTTGGGGCATTCCGCAGGTGACAATATGATTATTCAGTGCACCAAAGTGATCCAAACATCTGTCCAGAAAAAGGGGGAAATCTATCGGATTGGTGGCGATGAATTCATTGCCATTTGCCCAAATATGGATGAAAATGAATTTATGCAACAGGTTAACCAGCTTAAACTAGATATTGCCTATAGTCCTTTTCATATTGCGGTTGGTTGTACATGGTCTGACCAACATCCAATCCAAATTGAAAAATTGATTTCCAAAGCGGATCAAAGCATGTATTTGGACAAAAGGGATTACTACACCACGCTAGACACCAACCATCAGGCACAAAAACAGCGCAGGCAGGAATTGTCAAGTCAGGCTTCTGGCAAAAATGAAGATATCAATCGCTTCATGTTAGAAAATTCCTATGATGCAGATGCTGTGTTCCGCTCCTTTGTTATGACGGATACCTCCCACTATCTGTATTTTGGTGATTTACGTAGCAACCGTTTCTATATCTCCGATAATATGCGGGATACTTTTGGTTTTTCCAGCAATGTGGTACATGACCTGATCAATGAGTGGTGCAATAAAATTGTGATGCCAGAGCATCGCCAAATCTATTTGCAGGATTTTGCTCAAATGCTCCAGGAAAAACGCACCGTACATGATTTGCGGTATCAAGTCCGGGACGCCCATGGAGCTGTCCGTTGGATCCGCTGTTCTGGTATCATGCAGTGGGATGAGGAAATGAAAACCCCAATCTTTTTTTCTGGCAGCATCTCAACACAGGATAGCACCTTCCTGATTGATCCCATCACGAATTTCCCCAGGGAACAAACCGCTCTGGAACAGCTCAAGCAACTGGAGGTCAAAAATACCGCTTCTACTATTTTAGTCTTTTCTCTCAATCATTTTACACAGATGAATGAAATGAAGGGACGGTATCGCTCTAATATCCTGTTGCAAAATATTGCAGAAAAACTGCTGCTCGCTTCCAAACATAATTTGGATTTCTTCCGATTGGATGGGTTAAAATTCCTTGCAATCGTTCGTGACCCTTCCAAATTTGACTGTGACCAGACTGTTGATCAATTCCGGACATTGATTGAGCATGAGTATTTTCTTATGGGTCTGTTCCTTCCAAACCCTTGTAGCTTTGGTATCATGAAATTTCCAAACGATGTGGATACGCCCATTAGCCTAGTTGAAAATGCCCTGCTCCTCCTCTCTACTGCACAGGAACATTCCGATCACAAATATGTGCTATACTCCCCCACCAGCATTGACCATATGAAACGGATGGCAAATATATCTGTTGGTTTGAATCAGGCAGTACAAAATGATATGAAGGATTTTTACATTGCCATTCAACCTATGCTCTCAGCCCGTGACTCCAGTATGGTTGGTGGCGAGGTCTTGCTACGGTGGAAATATGAAGGGGTTAATGTTTCCCCTAAAATTTTTATCCCCTTGCTCGATGAGGGGAACATTGTCCAAACTGTGGGAAGATGGGTATTTGAAGAGACCGTCCGTATTTGTCGTCGTATTGTCGTCCACCGCCCTGATTTTAAACTTTCGTTCAATGTCAGCTCTGAGCAGATCAGAGACTGGACCTTATTGGATTTTATGGACTCTACTTTACAGAAGTACCATGTGAATGGAAGCAATTTGATTGCTGATTTGGCGAGCAGTTCTCCCCATGAACACCCAGAACAACTGGCTACCTTTGTAGAGCACTGTAATCATCTTGGCATCCAAGTCGCGCTGGATGATAGCGGGACCCAATCCTCCTCACTGGATACCCTGCTTAGGCATCCTGCCCATATTGTAAAACTGGATCGCACAATCCTCTCAGAACGGGAGGATAGCACCGATTTACTATATAGTATTGTCTACGCTTGCCATCGTGCAGGTAAACTGGTGTGTATGGAAGGCGTAGAGACAGACAAACAACATCAATTGGCCGTGGATGCTGGCTGTGATTTGTTACAGGGATTCCTTTATCATAGACCGATGGATCCAAATGACCTCTACCACCTACTTGTTTGATTTTCCATAAAAATATAATTATTTTGTAGTAAGGGGATATTGTTATGAGACTGGTAACACGTTCAGATTTTGATGGGTTAGCCTGTGGTGCACTGTTATTAGAAGCTGGTGTGATTGACCATTGGCAGTTTGTACATCCTAAAGATTTACAGGACGGATTATTTGAGGCACAACCAGATGACTGCCTGGCAAATGTACCCTATGTTCCTGGCTGCGGACTGTGGTTCGATCACCACTCCAGCGAGGAGGAACGCCTGCAACTGGAGGGAAAATATCAGGGAGAAAGCCGCAAGGCCCCATCCTGTGCCCGTATTATCTATGAATACTATGGCGGGCGTGACCGTTTCCCTCAGTTTGATGATATGATGGAGGCTGTGGATAAAGTTGATTCTGGTCAACTGACTGCCGATGATGTCTTGAATCCAAAAGGATGGGTATTGATTGGCTTCTTGATGGACCCAAGGACGGGTCTGGGGCGTTGGCGTCAGTTTTCCATTCCAAATTACAAATTGATGGAAATTTTGATGCACGCCTGTCGCACTATGATTACCAACGAAATTTTGGCTCTACCTGATGTACAAGAACGTATTGAAGTCTACCAGGAACAAACAGAGAAATTCAAAAAAATGGTACAGAAATACACTCGTGTGGAAGGCAATGTGATTATTTCTGATTTGCGTGGTGTGGACCCAATCTACACTGGCAACCGTTTCATGATTTATAGCATGTATCCAGAACAAAATATTTCTGTCTGGATTGTGAATGGAAAAGGTGGAGTTGGTTGTTCTGCTGCTGTGGGCTATAGTATTCTAAACCGTACTTGTACCTTAGATGTGGGGCATCTCATGTTAAAGTACAATGGTGGCGGGCACAAACAGGTGGGCACCTGTCAATTTTCTGATGAAACCATGAAAACAGAGCTACCAAAGATGCTGGCAGAATTGTGTGAGTTGGCAAACGGCAAGTAAAGTACATAACATACAACAAAAAATGGAGTATCATTCCAGATGGAATGGTACTCCGTTTTTTACTTTCCAATGGGGTTGACATCAGCAGCATGTTTCAAGTCTACATTGCTGATATGGGTGTAAATCTGTGTGGTATCCAATCTCTCATGTCCCAACAATTCTTGTAGTACACGAATATCCACTCCATTTTGCAACATAATGGTAGCAGCTGTATGCCTCAACTTGTGTGGAGAAGCTTCCACTTCTAATACATAGAGATATTTTTTCACCAACCCCTGAATTTGTCGAATACAGATCCGGCGTTTTCTCTGGCTGAGAAAAACAGCATCTACATTGGCTCGGTCTGTCTCAATTTGGCGTCGAATGGCAAGATACTGTTGCAGTGCGTCTTTTGCCAGTTCATTCAAATATACAATCCGTTCTTTTCCTCCCTTCCCTCGGACTTTCAAATGGTCACTGTGGATATTTTTCAGGTTTAATCCTGACATCTCAGAAACACGCAAACCACAAGTGAGAAACAAAATCAAAATGGCGCGGTCTCGCAGTTTATGGGTCCCTGCTGGGACTTCAATGAGATCATTGCACTGTTCCAAGGTCAGATACACTGGCAATTTCCGATCTTTCTTTGGTGCTGACACACTGGCAGCAATATTGACTTCCAACTGCCCACTCTCGACCAGATATCGATAAAAGGATTTGATAGTAGACAGTCTCCGTCCTCTAGTGACTTTATCCAACTGCCGCTCTCGATTCAAATAAGATAGATAGTCATAGATATCTGTTTTCTCTAACTGCTCTAACTGATCCAATTCCAGATAAACCCCATCCCCATCTGGATGCTCCTTTCTGGGCGGATAGTTCTCATTGACCCACTGCGCAAAGAATTTCAAATCAGAAAAATAGGCATCAATAGTGGCTTTGGTGTGCCCTAAAACAGATTCATGGTACTGTAAAAACCGTTTCACCAGAGGGGAACTGGTACGATAATCCATTTACAGTCCCTCCTTTCCCCATCTGAATAGAACAAGTATAGCATAATTTCTTAAAAAAATCAATTCGTTCAGAATTCTTTTTATGTATCATTGGTCATTTCCTTGATTGTGGTTGGCTAAAATATTTCGCGAAATATGGATTTCACGCAGTTTTTGAGAATTGACCATTTTACGAGTTCTTTTCCCTTCTCTGCTTGAGCAAAATCAAATTTTGCCCTTGACTTTTCTCGATATTCGAGCTATAATCATGCCATAAATCTCGAATATCGAGAAAGAAGGTTTGGAAATGCCACGGGAGAAATTTAAGACCTTGACTGAGCAGATGTTTTATATTCTTCTCTGTCTTCAAAAGGAATGCAGAGGGGTAGAGATTTTGGAACAGGTGCGCACCCTCACAGACAATCGTGTTACCATTGGTTCTGGTACACTATATGACCTTTTGGAAAATTTTCTCAAAGAGGGTTTGATTCAGGAGACAAAGGCAGAGGGACGCAGGCGCAGTTACATCATCACCCCAGCAGGGCAACAACGATTGGCACAGGAATACCAGCGTATCTGTGCCCAAGTTCAGGATTATGAACGGATGAGAAAGGAGGAATTTTCATGAAAGAATACAAACGTAGTTTTGCTAACTTTGCTTTCTATGACACAATCGCAATTACACAAAAACTGGAGCACATGGCAATGGAGGGATGGATGCTCAAAGAAACAGGAAATTTCTTTTGGACCTATCAAAAGATACCACCACAACATCTCCACTTTGCTGTGACCTATTGTGCCAATGCCTCAGAATTTGACTCCTCCCCTACCGATGCACAGTTGACCAAAGAGGAGTTCTGTGCATTCGATGGTTGGCATTTACTGACACGCTGGCACACCATGCAAATTTTCTATACAGAAAATGAACATGCCATTCCCATTGAAACTGACCCTGTTACACAGATTGAAACCATCCATAAGGCAGTAGGTCGAAAAATTTTACTTCCTCAGTGTTTTGCTTTGTTCATTTGGTGTTGTCTCCTGCTATTCAAAATTTGGAACCTATGGACTAACCCAGCAGAAGTTTTATCATCCTCTTATGATTTATACATCATTCCTGTCTTTTTGTTTATTGTTCTCACCTTTGCTCATGAATTGATTTCCTATTTCTTTTGGCATCATAAAGCATATCAGATTGCACAGAATGAGGGGACTTTTTATCCTGTAAAAAACAGAAGCTGGATTAGCTATACCTTTCTCATTCTTGCGTTGATTTTTTTGCTCCTCTCCTATTGCAATTCACCCTATCAATTCATTCTCTTTACATCTTGGATTTTAATTGCGGTTTCTATCATATTGGGAAGCAAGCGGTTGATTTTGCTGCTGAAAAAGAGGAAGCTCTCTCGCCGCACCAATCAGATTATTTATGTTCTATGTGTTTGGTTTGTCATGTTTTTGGGGATTGTTGGTCTCTCTGCTCTGGCAATCCATCAAAATTGGTTTACTTCATCACACAGTATACCCGTAGACAGTTATGAGTTTGATGGAAGAACAAGAAATATTTATGACGACACTTTACCATTAAACATAGAGGATTTGGTTGAAACAGATACACATTACTCCAAACAGGCTGAATATCAGGAAACCTTTCTTCTCTCTTGCGCCCAATTCAGCCAACGTCCGCTCTTGACAGAAACAGTGCAAACATATAGATTGGACTACACCATTTATGACATCAAGCAACCTATCCTTTATCCGCTTGTAAAGGATGGGCTTTTGCGTGCAAGACAGGACGAAGTACAGGATGATATGATTTTGACTGACCACTATGAACCCATTGACCCATCTGCTTGGAATGCAAACGAAGTCTACCAACTTCATTGGAGTGACAGTGTTCTGAATACCTATCTCATCTGTTTTGACCATCATATCGTAGAAATCCAATTTTTTTGGCAGCCCACAACAGAACAAATTCAAACGGCTGCCAGTATTCTTGCAAACGAGTAAAAAAGGGCATCGGCAAATTTATGCCGATGCCCTTCCTGCTTTAGTGCCGAAATCTCCCAAAGAACTGGGAGAAAAGACCATGCTTTTTCTCTTTGTGCTGTTTTTGTCTTTGCCCCTCTGCCTCCGCAGGGTGCATTGCCTCCTGCATAAAAACCGCCTGTGCATCAATTTGCTCTTTTGAGCCTGACACCACTGGCAAATAAGTACCATCTGGCTGCATATCTCTGGCTTTCACCGTATCAGAACAAAATACATTCACATAATGCAGTATTTTGTTTCGGATTTCCGGTTCCAGCACTGGGCAGGCAATCTCCACCCGCCGCTGGGTATTGCGGGTCATAATATCCGCTGAACCGATGTACACCTTCGTTTCCTTTCCCATCCCAAAGACAAAAATCCGGGAGTGCTCCAGATAGCGGCCAACAATGGAAAATACACGGATGTTGTCAGTCAGTCCCTTTACCCCGGGGCGCAGGCAACAAATCCCACGTACATTCATGGTAATGGAAACACCTGCCTGGCTTGCCTTTGCAAGGATATCAATTAAATCCCGGTCTGTCACAGAGTT
>CALWON010000116.1 GCA_944383165.1 uncultured Oscillospiraceae bacterium | reverse complement strand
GTGGTGTACCCCTCCCCATCGGTAGAGCTGGTCAGATTGCCTGTATAGTCATAGGCGTACTGCTCCATAGAGCCGTCCGCCTTCCTCACACCAATGATACGCCCCCACTGGTCCAGCAAATACTTTGTCTCATTGTCATTTCTGTCCACAATCCCAGTAATCCGACCTTGGGCATCATACTCCAACTTCTGGCTGGCTCTGCTCATGGTCTCCATACGCAGCTGAGTGCCAGCGAAGCTGTGTGGCACACCTCTCTCAGAAACCGAAAAGATACACATATTAACGGTGGACAAATAACTAGTTAACCACAAAATATACTCCAACAGATTTGATAATCGCAAACTGCTGATCATACTTTGTGCTTTCCACACAATTTTTGTGTAAAAACATATTCACGGACTAGGCATAGAGTGTATACCTAACCTCACACAGAAGGTGGATTATATGGAATCCATTCTTGCTCAAATCTCGTGATTTCACGCAATGGAACATAAATAAAGTAGTCGTTCCGATCCCATTTTATCACATTAGTGTACCGCTCCAGAAGCTTTGAATCATGAAAATTCAACATAATCTTGTCATCAACAATGCGAGAAACACTAAATTTCAGACCATCATAATATGCATATGAATTTTTTCAAACACAAATGAAAGTTCATGTAATTTTACATTTTTAATAAATCGCTTAACCTCACATAAAGATGTCTGAGATTCAGGGGGGTTGAAGCCTAATGTACAAACATTTGGGTCATCGCTTACTAACCAGTACCCATCTTCATGAATTTCAAATTGAAATTCCCTGTTTTCATAAATAGCATATGTGCCTACAGTATGTATCCACATTATATTTCACCTCTTAATTGACTGGTATAAACGTTTTTGTTTTATTGTTGTAAAACGCAATAACAGAGATACATCCATCTTTCCCAATTTCTACCATCATATCTCCTTTTGTGAATCTTGATTCCGATGTATAAAACTTGTCCAGACTATGTTGTAGATGGGTATAAAGTAGTTACCTAGTTCAAATCTCAGACTCTAAATATCCTGTAAGGATTAACTTTTCAATATGATAAACCTAACAATAAAGTCTCATAATTATCGATTTTAGGGCATTTGTTCCATCTTCAGATTGTAACAGGGACAGTGGTGTATATCCTGGTATGTCTTCTAATTCTTCATTCAACCAATTTGCAGATGCTGCACCAATAATTCGCCCAATTGGAATTAAAATTTCATCAGGAACTTTCCCCCTAAAGGGTTTTAATTCCTCAATAATTGGTTCGCCATTTTTCAAAAAAACAGAAAAATATTCATTCCAATCCTTCTCATTATATTGATTTTTATTGTATTCGACTGTATAATAATTCGTTTCCATACTATTACTCCTATCTATTCATATATACACTCATTGGATTGTAGTATATGACCCCTCATAGACGAAACTATGGATCATGCTTCCGTTTCTTTGTGCATAATCCTTCCCATATATCTATAAATCTCACTATAACTATTAAGTAAATTTTTCAAAAAGTCTGTTGTGGTCAACCGGAGATTATCCCCATCCTTTTCATAAATTTCTAAGGACACTTTTTGTTTCTGTAATTGATAAAAGATGCTTAACATCATTGATATTCCCTGATAATCAGTACAGCTACATGTATAAATAAAATCGTTCTGTTGAATTTTTCTTTTTATTTCAGAAATGGAATCCCTACTGTTAACGGCTCTTAATATCTTGATTACTTTTACATCAACCGCCACTCCATTCAGTTTAAGACCGAATATATACATACACATTGTCTCCCAAAATAATATTGTCCAGTGGTTGAGGGACATACTGATACAGTTCCTCAAATGACGATTATCACCTGATGACAACATCTATTTAAGCATCTGATGATAAATCATGACTCCTAAAATCTTCATTTAGCTCATCATTCATATATTGTAAAATTGTGTCTCTAAAAACTTCAAATGATGGAAATCTTTCAATTTCTCCCCCTGCGAACCAGATGACCATCCCATTTTTATCATTTACAGGAGGTGTCAATACAAATAAATCGCTACCATATTCATCAACTGCTATTGGTAATAGTTCCTCTTTTCTAAATTCTAATTGTTCATCAAAAGAACATTCTATTTCTAAAATTTCTTTTGCCATATCCGTTATTTCGCTAGATAAAAGTTCTTTTGTCCCTAAAAAACTAACCAAACGATAACACTCTTTCCATCCATTTACATATTGTAAAAATTCTTTATATTGATGATCAAATTTAATCCCTAAATAATCCTCTACTCTTAATATTTCCTCTAGATTACATCCATTATTTGGCGCATAATAGTGATAAATTTGTTTTACATCAAGTTTACACATTTCATTTCGAACATAAAGCATTTGTTCCCGCCACTGTAATATATTCAATTTTACCACCCCAACAAATCCTGAATTTACCTACAATTAAGATTGAATCATTCTGAAGAAACAAAAACATCAGTCTATTTTGCCCAATAACATCTCTGCTTGCTGTATCCTACATCCCTAATTCCAGCCCAGTATGAGCTCCAAATTCTTTAATGGAATTCATATTTCTGGAAATCAACCAAAAACTTGGTGTCAGACCATCATATAGTGCTATAACATTACCATCTTTATTTTGATAGAGTCGAAAAAACTGCCCTCTGCAACTCTTTTTGATAAACCATCTGCCAAATCAAATAAGTGTGTAGCTAATATGCCACCATCTTCCAGCATAGATGGCATGAAATTAGAGCATTGGGCAAAAGCCAAATCAACCTCATCACTACATGCTATATTCCATGCAAATTTACCCACTAGAAATCCATCTAAAGTCCCCCATGAATCCCATTTTTTCCCTCCAGTCATTCTGAAAAAAACAAATGGAGATTCTGGCTCAAATGCACAAGAATAAATCTGTTCTGATTCTATCAAAAATTTCATCTTGCCAAACTTGTCTAATTTTAGGCGTGAGAGCGGGGTGTGTACATTATAAGTTTGATATAATACTTTTGGGAAATAACAATAGTACTCTTTTAATGGTTGAGGTAAAGAAATATTATGTTTTCTCTCGCACTTTTCAACATAATCTATCGACTCACAATCTCCGCTCAAATTTGCAAAATCACTTAAAAACTGAAGAATTGGCTCAATCGAATATAGTGCACGTGGCTGAACATCAAATTCAAACGTTTTGTTTGTCTTCTGAGATAGAGGCACTTCTTCAACCTCTTTTTTTGTTATAGTATGATGACTTTCAACATTCCTCAACCAAACAAATTGCCTATTACTTCCTGCAATCAATTCTTCTAACACAGTTTCAGTATTGGCACCAAAAACATAATTGCAAAAAGGTACATCGTTTAAAGCTGGTCGTCCAAGTTGGTGTATTGCTAAAATATTAGGATATTCTTTTGAAATAAATACATTAGAACCACGTCCATATAGTTCCTCAAATGATGCCCAAAAACTCTTAGAATCTGCCGATAACATCCCTATATCTGGTTTTAATCCAATTATATCTTGCAGTGTGTATATCTTCAAATGTCCAATACACGATAATATCCAATTAGGTAATCTCGAATATGAGTCCACCCAAATTGTTTCACGCTCTTTTTTTGATTTTGGGGATGTTTTATAGGCTGCAATGCGCTGAGATTTTGCATCAAGATAATCAGTAATGATTCTATTTCCTCGCCCTTCCTGACACAGCAAAACCCCATGTGTTAGATCATTTATTACCAAAAAAGGTAGAATCGTATGAATATGATACTTATCTTTTTTCTGTACAAGACAAAGGTTTTGAAATGGAATTAGTGATGTGTTAAAAGAAAAAATTTGATCGTTTGGATCAAAAGCCATATATAAATCACATATAGCTTCTGGTAACGCTATCTCTAGTTCTAATTCTTTTTCTTGAATATCTTCATATAGGATACTACCAGCAAGTGAATGATCGTCCATTTGTTTTATAAGCTCAAGTTCTTTTATAATCATAAGTACCTCACCTTATTTATCTAAATAGAACAAATTTTATTATAGTTACTTTCAGGTAGTACATGACACTTATGTGAGTCCTAACATCTTCAAAAGATTTTCTAAAGTATCATATCCTTTTGTATAGACAAGCAAACTCTCAGAATCTCTGTCATACACTGCGATTCCCTGTCCTTCACCTACATCATAAATTTGCTTGATGTTTCCTGTGGCAATCTGTCTGGAAATACCAGCTAGATCTGATAGTTTCTGCTTAAGTGGATTCTGTGCGAGCTGTTCTTCTTTGATGTTCTGACATTCTTCCATAACAAGTTCTGTGCTTTCCTCTCCCCAAACAGCATCAATAAATTCCGCTACAAGATATCCATCTAGTACTCCTGCAACCTCCCACTCTTGCTCCCATTGACGATACATTAGGGAACTTTCTGGCTGTACTGCCCCATAGAATGAACACTGGTTCTCCTCTAAAAATTTTATTTTCCCATCTTTCCTTCTCCGTAGCCTTGATACACTCCAGATCGTATCGTAAGATGTAAACAGCGATTGAGGCAAATACATATAAAACTCCCTCAAAGAAATGGGTAATTGGCACCCCAATTTCTGTTCTGCCTGTTCAATTTTCTCTTTTGTAGTACAAGTACCAGTTAACCCTGCAAAACTCCAAATATACTCCAATATTGGAGAAATTGGAATCAATGGTCTTTCCTCCGGCTCAGGTTCCTCTACTTCCTCTAACGACACATTTCCATTTTGACTTTTGAGCCATTGCAATGGAGCACCGGTTTTCTTAATAAGCTGTTCCAATGGCTCATCAGAACTAGCACCCCAAACATAATCATAATCATCATAGCAAGAATTCACAATGGCAGGCAATCTCAACCCTAGAATTACACCATTCTGTTCATCAATTTCTAGGCTTCGTGACTGTAGCACAAAACCTCCAAACTGCTTGACAACATCCCACAATGCACAAGTTACTTGGCGGCTTCGTTTGAACTTTGAATTGTACATATTCTTTACACCAACCAAACTCTTCAGCGATTGGACAATTTGTATCCCCAGAACCTCCAAAATACATGTACTGATAGACCAACCGCTGAACGTTAAAACCTTCATTGTTGTCTTATTGCGCTTCTTTTTGGAAGAACTCACTTTTAAAACAAGTCCCAGTTCTTCACCCTCCCATGTCCAGTAGGGACCATCTATACCATATTTTAGTTCTGCTGAAATTGCTGGTCCAAATATGTACTTTTTCTCTCTGAAAATTGGAATAACCTGATAATATTGTCGATCATCTTCTGCCTTTTGTAATGTCAATTCCTGCAATGGTAACATTTTGCAGGTAATAAATATAGGATCTGTAGGAGAAATATGCAGATATAGTTGTCGTACAGCGTCAGGAAATCTGACTCCTAATTCTTTCTCTTTTTCCTGTATCTCCTTTTCTGTCACAATACTGGACGGATGTTCCCCAAACATAAGTAGCTTTTCTAACCCATCTAAAAACATAAAGATTCTCCTATTTTTATGTTATTGAGTTTGTGTATCATAGTGTTTTAAGGAATAATGGAACAAAATTTTCTTCCCCGTTGACTTTATACCATAAAAGTTGACCGCTCCACTTTATTGTGTAATTGATTTTTTTGCACATAAAAATGATCAAAATCAATTACAAAGTTCCAATCATTTCTTCCAAAAGAATCTCTTGTTATGTCATTTGTTCCCTGAGCAACGACCATAATATTCCCAGTATTATTTTTTAATGAAACGAATGTATACCCTTGAGGAGATATGATTTCTGCTATGAAATCCCCATTATCATCATATATCAGCAAAGACTTCATTTCTTGTAACTCTTTTAGAACCACTAATTTTCCTTTTTCCTCCTCATAATCAGCAGAAATGATTCGTCCATTTGTAATTGGAATATTGTTTTCTCTGAATATAATGTTATTTCCCCTATATTTATAGGAAAATATCAATTTTCCATTGTTATCATAAGCACAAAATCTGTCTTCTGATAATTCATAGTTTTCTTTCACCATTAACATGCTTTTCCCGTGTTGAAAAGCATACAATACGTGTTTGTTATGAACCACAATGGTTTTTTGTTCTGTGTTCCATTCTATTGTCCCTTTATTTTTATCAATATATAGACTCATTTCATCATCTTCTCTCTACCCCATTTATCCAACTTTCATGAATGATATGAGTTTAATCCCCTTTATTGATCCCAGCTTCCAAGTCAATTGGGACCCAAAGAAGATTTTTTATGATTGGTCTAACGTCAGTAACCATTGTGTAAATGGATCTTTTCCCACAAGCGGATTCGGAACGCCGTTATTTTTGGCAAATCGTTTTTGGGCATAAGAGACATATGTCCCTTCACTCACCTGAGCTTCAATGTCATCCATTAGACCTTGATCCCACCAAGACACCTCCTGCCTATCCTTTTTAGTTGTACGAAACCAAATATCCCTGTCTAAAGAAAATAATCTGGAGTAAAAAACAGAAAAAAGATCTTCACGCAAGATTCCAGTGGTATCATCACAGTTCCAATAGTGAACTCTTCCACTTTCTCCCAAAAGAATGTACATATCCCAAGTTTTCATAACAGGGACAAGTAATTCATTTTTGAATATTTGCAACCCCTCGAAAAGGCTAAAGTCACACTCGTCTAACGAGTCAGTAAATATGTTAGGATATAGCTCTGTAGGTTTACTCAGTGCTCGTAATTCATACTCAATCTGAAGACCTGCAAACCGTTCCAGAAAAATGCGTGCAGCCGGAAAGATGTAGTAGTTATAATGTTCCATATCCTGAAAGACGGATTTGGCTTCCGGTCGTTTTTCTCCTGTCCATCCAAAAAGGGACAAACAATACTTCACTTTGTCTTCCACACTGTAGTTAAGTGTACCCATTTTCTGAGTAAATCTTTCTCGGCTGTCTATGTTTAAGTATGGATTTCCTGCTGGAAAATGTGCTCCAATTTTTAAATAGTCTTGGTTCATTTTGAACACCTCCCAATCAAAATATATTTGTCGTTTGGATTTTCTACTTACCAAAGATCACGGATATTTTACCATCTCTCCCCATTCTCCACAATCTTTATATTTTTATGAGCAACAGATATTGAAGTATTTTCTCCCTTATATCTTGATACTTTGGTTAAAATTGCATATAATTCAGTAAAAATAAAAAAGTGAGGAGATATTGGATTATGTTCACTGAAAAAGAAATAAATAAAATTGCAATCAATTATGCGAATATCAGTAAAACAGAACACTACTATTTAGAGTTTTTGTGTGTTAAGTCTTCTGCATTTTTAGATGGTTATTGGGATGCTGGTTTTAAGGTTTTTACTCAAGATGGAAATGAGTTAGAGGGACCTCTATTTGTTGTAATAGATGGAGAAACTGGAGAAATTAGCACTATGGAGCAACTAATCATGAAATATAGAACGGATTGCATGGTAAAAATTTCAAACCAACCAATCCAAAAGCATAGCAACGATTGAGCAGAAAGTAGCTCTCTTTTGATTGTTATGCTTTTTCAGAAACTTTCCTATAGTGCTATGAGGTGGATGTATATTCACTAGTATTTTGAATAACTCATCTTATTGAACGCATTGTTAAAACCACATATGGAACTGTTGGAATCTGTTACATATAGGAGTGAATTTTATGAATAGGAGTATTCCTATAAAAGAAAGATGGAAAATGGACAATGAAATGATGTTTTATTTCAATATGGAAAGTAGAACCTTACCAATGATTTTGGGAGGTGCTGTTGGTGATGCATTGGGTGTTCCAGTTGAGTATAGACCACGAGATAGTTATACAATTACAGATATGACAGGATATGGAACATACCAGCAACCAATAGGCATATGGTCTGATGACACTTCATTGACAATGTGTTTGATTGAAAGTATTCTTCAAAAAGAAAATGCGAATGGATTACTAAAAAGATTTCAGGATTATTTAGAAAATGGATATTGGACTCCAGATGGGTATGCATTTGATATTGGTATTTCTACAAAAAAGGCAATAGATAGATTTAAAAAAGGGATAAGTGCTGAAAAATGTGGAGGAATAGAAGAATATGAGAATGGTAATGGAGCATTAATGAGAATATCACCATTGGTTCCAATGCTAAGTCAAGTGTTTGATATAGATAGAAAAGTAAAAAGAATAGAAGAAGTTTGTTATATCACATATCGACATCCTCGTTCTACATTGGCATGTATTATATATATTCAATTTATGACAATGCTATTTAACAACAATGATAAATTTAAGGCATATTACGAAATTGCTCAATGGATAAAAAAATATGCTAGTACAGGTGTTTATGCGAGAGAGTTGCCACACTTTCAAAGATTCACAGAGAGTTCTCTTCATCATTTAAGACGAGATTCTATACGTTCTGATGGATATGTAGTTCATACATTAGAAGCTGCTCTTTGGTGTTTTCTCAAACATGATACATATAAAAAGGTTGTATTGGAAGCAGTCAATTTGGGTGGAGACACAGATACTGTTTCTTTTATTGCAGGGACAATGGCTGGTTTATATTATAAAATGGAGGGTATTCCAATAGAATGGACGATGAGGTTAAATAAGATAGATGAATTAAAAGATAAATGTAAAGAGTTTTGCGAATTTATTACAAAAGAATTTTATGGATAGCATAAACTTAAAATGGAGCTTTCACAAAAGAGTGTAGAAAGCTGGAAAATTGATTTTATTTTTCAAACCAGACCTAGTGAAAATGATAAAAACTTATTAGGATGGGAGATAACATGAAAAAGACAATTACGATTATTTCAGAAGAATTTGAAAATGAAAAAACTGGAGAACTAGTTGAAGGGGTTACAATAATCGTGGATGGTATGTTAAAAGAATTTTTGAACATAATTAAATTGGAAAAGCCAGAATATGAGACCAATACAAGTATCATTCACGATGCGTTAATGCGAGGATTAGAGGACATTAAGGATAGTATAACCAAATAGTGTAAAACAATTATGTTAGGAGAACGAGAATGGAAATAGCTTTCAACCTATGGTATGACAATTCAGTACTCCGTTGGAAGTATATGGGACAAACATTGGAACATTTTATTGATGGAATTAACTTGGCTTGTGTTCAAGATAAATTTATATATGTAGAGGCATATAAAGATCAAGGGTTTATGCATTTTTATATAGGCTTCAATAATAAAAAAGTAATATGCTATGATAATAAGAAAAATCTAGTATCCATAAACTATAAACCAGCAATTTATTTTGAAGAAAAGCCACATGATATTTATGTTGGTAATGATTGGCATATTTATGTCTTATTAAATAATTGTAAAATGATGCTATTTAATGAAAATGGTGGCTATATAAGAAGTATAACCTCACCAAATGGATACCACTATTATAGATTTTTCAATGTAGAAAATAATATTAGCGTTGTGTGTCAAGGTAACACAGGTAATGAAGATTGTTATGGAAGAAATGATTGGAAATTTACATACAAAGACAATGGTTGGATGAAAGAAGGTGTGGTGTATTAATCACCTCCAGTCGTTGAGCATTTGTAAGTTAGTTGAGGAAATTATTCTCCATATCAAAAAAAGACTGGTGGAGTGGAACTTTATTTTAATCAGATTGACCCCAATACTTAATCTTAAAATAATTCTTTGAAAAGTATGATAATATATTGTCTTTCGGTGTATATCAAGCAGATATATTTAGTCAATATTCATCTCGAAAGGAGACGGACAAATATGGTTAAATATGTTTTGCAAAATGGATTAAAAGTAAACATTTGGATTAATAATTTTCCAGCCATTGGGAAAGAAGTTAAAGGTCAATTATTAGTTGAGTCTGTTACAGAAACATATACGAATTCAAAACAATTAGTAGTGGAATTATTTGTACCTCGTTCACACAATAATTATGCACTATTGGGTATAGATTTCATATCAGATTATGAAAAGAAAGTAAAAATAAAAATGGGGATTGAAAACCAGCAAAAACTGAAAAATGATTATTCGCTTGCATTATCATTTGATACAGTAATGTGGGGAATTTTAGAAGAATATAAACAAGGAGTAATTGATTCTTTCCATATGTTTTTGCAAAATAGGGAATTACCCAGTGGAACAATCAATTATAATATTGCTGCATATGCAGAGATTGGCTCAAGTCAGGCTATGTTTGAGATAGTGAGTAATATTTTGCTCTCATTGCTTATAAAGGAAAATTTATGTGAGGAAACTGTATTAACTATTGTGAAAGAATGTGTTGGAATTACATAAAAGCAGATAAAACAAAGTGTTATACAACTCTAAAAGGAGAATTTTATATGAATATTAAAAAAATGTCAGAAGAAGAGGAGGAATTCTTATATCAGGCGGCAGATGAGTACCAGGAAACGGGAATCATTACCAATGTTTGCCCATACTGTGGAGGTAAATTGACCTATATTGGGAATTGCTCATCTTATCGTATCATTTGTGAAAATAAATGCGGAATACTCCTTAGTATAAGAGGAATCTAATTGATTTTTTACAGGAGAACCTTTAGATGAATACAAAAGTTAATAAGTGGAAAGAAGAAAAAAGCCTACAAAGATTATTAGCAATCGAATATGTGAAAGATTATTGTATACAAAAAGGTTTTTCTCTGGAAAAACTAAAATCACAACGGTTTGAGCTGTCATATAGTGAGTGTGGTTTTTTTCAACCTAGTGATGTACCTGCCTTAGGACTAACCAATGACCAAGAAACAATGCCAAAAGCAACACTGATTATAAAAAATGAAAATGGAAAACTAATGATATGTGAAACAGAACATACAAAAGCATACTTATTATAATCCTTGTTTTAAGAACAAATGAATCATTCCCTAAGATGTGGTACAATAGACACGGAATCGGATGATGAAGGGTTTTATGGAGATGAAGAATAGAACAGGAATATTACATAATGAACATGATGAAGCTATTTCGATGGCTTGCAAAAAGTTTGATGAAATACATTCTAACAATGATGAACCAAAATGGTTAAAATATTGTATGTCATTAAATATAGTGAAGAATGAACGTAAGAACTGGGTCGTAAAGTTTCTTATTTTTCCAAAACCAATACTAGAATATAATCAATATTGGGATTGGCAAGATGATGGTATGCCACTATTGATTCAAGTGGATCCTAAAACCAATAAAGAATCAATTGTTATATGTGGAGGAGAACCTATCCCACCTTTAGTTTTGTTTGAGGCTGAAATTGATATCAATAACAACCATGTAATTGTGCTGAAAGATACAAAACTGAATGAATTAGATGGTAGCAAATATGAAATCAATAGACAATAAATAGATGCAAAAATTTATATTGGATAAGGGAATTAAAGTTTTCAAAGAAGAAATACAAGAAGCAGAGTCTCTAATTTTTCTGCTTCAAAATAAACAAAATTAAGAGGTTTAAAATTATGGGGAAAATTGTAAAAAGAGGATTTGTCCCAACTGACAAAAGAGAATTTGGAGAACAGTCTATTTGTAAACTTTTTAATGCTGGAAAAGATTTGAACTATTTGCTGAATCGAAAATATAATATAAAAAACGCCTCTATATTTGTACAAAATCATTATTTATTGTCTGAAAGGCAACGTTTAGCCTTAGTAAGGGGTATTTCATCAACAGAACAAATTCACATTAGAAAATCAAAAGAAGTAAAAACAATTCCCAATGACTGCATTGTCAATATTGATGGGTTTAATACGATAATAACTTTGGAAGTTGCATTATCCAATTCATTATTGCTAGTTGGAATGGATGGGACAATTCGAGATTTAGCCTCACTTAGAGGTACCTATCGACTGATTGATAAAACAGATATTGCAATTACACTGATTGGAAAGACGCTTGAGAAGTATCATATCAAAAAAGCTGTTTTTTATTTAGATGAGCCTGTGTCAAATTCAATAAGATTGAAACAACTCATTATAAATCTACTACAATCCTATCCTTTTGAAGTACAGGTAGAGATAATCCCTGATGTTGATTCAACGTTAGAAAAACTGGATAATGTGGTAACAAGTGATGCGATTATTCTTGACAAATGTCTAAGTTGGATCAATTTAAATAAAGAAATGATTGAAAATATAGAGCCTAAGACATTATATGTTGATTTTAATTTAATGGAATCATCCACTCATAACCTACCAAAATGAAAGAGCTGGTATATTAACCCAAGTATACTGTCTCCTTTGATGGGTGGCTTGGGTATTAGGAAAATCTTAATCATTTCTTATGTAATTGATTGAGAAATGAGACCATATACCTGATACTATAAATAAAATACACCTACACAGAAGGAGTTAAAGATATGTCTGCAAAGATATTGGTTATTGATGATGAGCAGGATATAGCCAATCTGTTAGAAGTATATTTGTGCAACGAAAATTATACTGTTTATAAATACAACTGTGTCCAGGATGCAATTCCATGTATCGAAAATGGTGATATTGACCTTGCCATTTTAGATGTGATGCTTCCAGATATGAATGGCTTTTCTCTGTGCCAATGTATCCGTGAAAAATATACTTATCCAATTATCATGTTGACCGCTAAAGTCGAAGAAACAGACAAGATTACAGGGCTGACATTAGGAGCGGATGACTATGTGACAAAACCATTTCGTCCGTTGGAGGTAGTTGCTAGAGTAAAAGCACAGTTACGACGCTATAAAAAATATTCATTGTCTGATCGAGAAGAAAAAGTAAAAACGGAGTTTTCCTATCATAAACTGCGGTTGAATACACAAACACACGAATGTTTATTGGATGGTAAACTTGTGCCATTGACTCCAACCGAGTTTTCCATACTCTATGTCCTGTTAGAGAAAACTGGGAGTGTTGTGAGCATTGAAGATTTGTTTCATGCGGTATGGAAAGATGAATATTACTCCAAAAACAGCAGTACAATCACAGTGCATATCCGGCATCTGCGTGAAAAACTAAAAGACACTTCTGATACCCCACAATATATCAAAACCATCTGGGGCATAGGCTATAAAATTTGAAATGGAGACACATAAAAAGAAAACGAAGAATTGGTGGGACACATATGAGAAAAAACAACTTACTTCGGAAGAGCGGATTAGATTGCAGATGTATTTGATGCTTTTTCTATATACTGTAGTTGGTACAATGTTGGTGTTTGTGCTTCAATTCCTGTTTTCTAAATTCAACAATGGAATTTTTATGTGGCTTTACTGGCGTATGGATGTGATTTTTATCCTGTATCTCATCATAGGCTTTGTGTGTATTTTCAATCACTTCTGGAAAAAGCCTTGGGGTTATTTGGAGGAAGTGATTTCGGCAATGCAAATCGTCTATCAGCAGAATGATCACACAGTTGCCCTTTCAGATCCGTTGAAAGAACTGGAGAACCAATTCAATCATATCAAGATGTCCGTTTTGTTGAGTAAACAGGCGGCGAAAGATGCTGAAGATAAAAAGAATGAAATCATCATGTATCTGGCTCATGATATACGTACACCATTAACGACAGTAATTGGCTATTTGAGCTTGCTCCATGAGGCTCCAGACATGCCAGAGGGACAAAAGGAAAAATACATTAAGGTAGCTTTGAATAAGGCGGATCACCTCGAAAAACTAATCAATGAGCTTTTTGAAATCACAACATACAATACCCGTACAGTCACACTGAAAAAAGAAACAATAGACCTACATTGTCTGATTGCCCAAGTTATTGATGAACTATACCCGACCCTAACGGCAAACGGCAATACAGCAGTTTTTTCAGAAGAGGATGATTTATCTCTCTATGCAGACCCAGAAAAGCTGGCAAGGGTATTGACCAACCTTTTAAGAAATGCGGCTGCATATAGCTACCCCAATACAGAGATCCATATAACAGCAAAAAAGATCGACCACAATGTTCAAATCACCTTTCAAAATTACGGAAAGACTATTGCACCAGATCAGTTGAACAGTATATTTGAAAAATTTAATCGTTTGGATAATGCCAGACTTTCTGATACAGGCGGCGCTGGGCTCGGTCTCTCGATTGCTGAAGAAATCATACATCTGCATGACGGCACAATCAGTGCTTCCAGCGAAAATGAAACTATTTCTTTTGTCATTACATTGCCCACCTCTGCTTAGGAAAAGCAGAACACAATCTTAGGAATTGCTTAGGAATTTTCATTCACATTCTTTGAGATTGAACTGCCCTTGTTCGGTACAATAGTGACTGAACTAGGGCAGTTTTTTTGCCTAAGCGAAAGGAGTAATCCTATGGAATTGAAAATGGAACACATCAGCAAGCGGTTCAAAGACAAGACCGCAGTGGATGATGTCAGCCTTACCTTGACGACCGGTGTATGGGGGTTATTGGGAGCAAATGGAGCCGGTAAAACGACACTCATGTGCATGATCGCAGATATTATGACTCCCACAAAAGGAAGCATTTCTTTTGATGGAGAGGATATACGCAAGATGGGGGCAGAGTATCGGAATATCTTTGGATTTCTGCCACAGGATTTTGGCTATTTCCATGATTTCACCGTCAAGGACTATCTGGAATATGTAGCAGCCTTGAAAGATGTCCCGCCCAGAGAGACCACAAAGAAAATCAATCACCTGTTGGATATTCTCACGCTCTCCGATGTGAAAGGGAAAAAGATCACCAAACTTATCCGGCGGTATGAAGCGGCGCGTAGGGATTGCCCAAGCTATGCTCAATGATCCAAAAATTCTCGTCATGGACAAACCTACAGCGGGTCTTGACCCTGGAGAGTGGGTGCGGTTCCGCAATTTTATTTCCGAGTTTTCTCACGACCGAATTGTACTAATTTCCACCCACATTGTGTCCGATATTGAGTATATTGCAACCCGTAATGCAATTATGAAACATGGAAAAATCATTGACCAGGGAACAACAAATGAACTGGTAAAACAGATTGAGGGCAAGGTATGGGGCAGCATACTTCCAGTTCAAAAGATGATGGAATATGAAATGCGCCTGCGAGTTATCAACCAGCGCAGTGAAGCCAACAACCTAGTGTTGATTCGCTATCTTGCGAATCACCCTGAAGTGGAAGATTCTTTTCCTGTGGAGCCTCGCTTAGAGGACTTGTATTTATGGCTGTTTCCACAAGAGAATATAGAAAAAGGAGAGAAATAATATGCATCTGTTCTGTTTGGAAGTAAAGCGTATGCTGAAATCCCAGCGTACATTGATTCTGTTAGCCATAGCCTTTGTTCTATCTCTTGGTACAGCCTATCTTCCGATTGCATTTGAATCTATCAACCAGCCAAATCCTGATGGAAGCAAAACAATGCTGGACGGGATCGCAGCAATTGAGTATAAGCGTGAGCTATATGCTACAGTCAATGGTGAAGTTACCCCAGAAAGAGTAAGTGATGCCCTTGAAACATATCAAAATCTGGTAAATAAGTATGGACCCATAGAGGGGGAATTCTTTCCTTTGCTTGTCAATATTGAACAAATTGTTCCAATTCGTCCACTACTGAAAGCATTGCCGTAACTATATGCCAACCCATTGACCGGGATGGGAGCTGATCTCATGGAAATTGACCCAGTAGATGTGGCTCAGACCTACTACCAGCGTTGTGTGACCCATCTGGTCGATGTGATGAATAACGAACAGCGCAACCATCCAGCGGCACAGCAGCAAGCTGTGGAGCAATATACAGAAGTTGATACACCGTTCTATCTCCATGCTGGTCTTTCACGGGATGTATTTGACTATATTGAGCTTTATATTCTCATCTTGGCAATTTTGTGTGTTGCCATGACTGCTCCGGTTTTTTCTGGTGAGTATCAAAGTGGGGCTGATAGCATCTTGCGCTGTACAAAGTATGGCCGCTTGAAACTAGCAGTTACAAGAATATTGGTGTCTTGTACGATTTCAGTTGTGACATTTGCTGTTGGAATTACATTACACCTGCTGATTTCAAACTTGGCATTTGGTACAGATTGTTTAGAAACATCTATGCAAATGCTGTTTTCCATTATTAACTTACCAAATATGAATTTGGGACAACTACAAATCTGCCTTGCACTGGTAGGTCTGCTATCTATTGTGAGCTGCGTTTGCTGCACACTTTTCTTATCCGCTAAATGCAAGGATGCTTTGTCGGTGCTGCTGATCTCCATTACAGTCATCCTTATCCCGTTTTTTTCCTACACTGCATTAGGTGTAAATTGGATTTCTGCCATTCTCCCCTCTGCGGGTATTGGAATGCAGAATAATTTCCTGTATCAGCTTATCAACTTTAATTATTTGCATATTGGCGGTATGAGTGTTTGGACACCGTATGTTATTTTGATTTTTACCACAATTGAGATACCAATCTTCTTGTTCCTTGCAGTTGGTTGCTATTGTAAACATCAGGTGAAATAAAAAACTATTTTACCTAAACAAGATCATATCAGATACTGACATCTTCATCTGCCAGGCAACAGCAAAAGAAAAGCTGTCGTATAGCAACCCTTTCGACACACCCATACGACCAGCGGCGGTCCATGGAGGGAATCGCCATGAGAGCATCCAGCTAAATACTGGAGAGGCGCCGCTCGCACGACGCCTCTCTTGACAAAATTTTATATTCCTACTTCTGTTAGACTAGACGTTTTTTCTACTGTCCACACAAATTGGAGCAGCCCATTTGACATATTCGATATTCTTATGTTGTTGAAAAATAAAGATATAGTATTTATCTATGCATATTTTTCGCCAAACAAATTTCCCATTATTGCTATTAATCCCCTCAATTTCTACACTAATCTGCACTAACCCCCTCAACCTCTCATACAACACTGCACCCATCGTCTCCATACCCTGCCACCGGACCTCCCAATTCATAGTACCACTGACTGATTCCAGTAGTATAGCAGTCCTCTGGGAAAGTACAGGTAAATGCCCGTTCTGGAAATCCAAACCACAGCCGGGGATAGCTGTAGTGGGTCTCTGGTACCACCACTCCTCCGCACCAGCTTGCCATACGTTTCATAAATTCCCAGTCTGTCTCCCGATACTGGATCACTGGTACACCCAGAGGGTTATCCAGTCCCACAGTGGGGATTATCGCCCCGTCCGGGTACTCAGATACCACTTTTTGGGCTATCTGGCTGTATGTTTCCTTCACATCCTGAAAACTCCGACTCCGTTTGACCTGATCCATCTGAATGGTGCCGCTCTGTAGTTCAATACGAAAGCGAGTATACTCTCCATATGTAATCAAACTTGCCGTGCGGATGATTCCAGCAAACAGCATCTGCTCCGCACTATTTTAGTTGCTGCTTTTCAAAGGACACCCCCTCAGTAAATACCAGCTCAATTTCACGGGGCACAAAAGAATCCGGCTACACCTGTTCATGGAATCCAGATTTAGAATCTGTGTGGTGTTGGTGAGGGCATAGAGGACAAACCAGAGCTCACAGACCAGATAAAAGTCTCATTCATAACAGATGATCTTGGATTTACTACAAGACTGTTCTCCGTGGCAGTCAGCATACACCCGCTCACGATACCGTCCATGCAGTTCTGATATAGGAGTGGGGCGAATTGGTAGAGATAGGCGGACATCTCGACCATCATCTCCCGCTTCAAAATGTACCCACAATGAAATTCTGGAATCTTTTGTACCCACATAACGAAACTCCTTAAACTTGGTTCACTCTTATGTCTCTAATGTTTGCAACAATTTCATTCCAAGTTTGCGGCAATCTGCCCATTCTTTTGCCGTTGATAGCGCATTATTGT
>CALWON010000115.1 GCA_944383165.1 uncultured Oscillospiraceae bacterium | reverse complement strand
CAGAAAAAGAGTTACTGTACGCAACACAGATTGCGTACTACGATTTTGATCAGAGTTTAATAGATGAGCTTACTGCGAGGAGATCTGTGTAGAACGAGGAAGTGGTGAGTCATGAAAAAGGGAACAACATTAGTTATTGTGATTGGACTAAGCATAATGATTTTCGTTATGTTTACTTTTGCTTCCTGTGTTCCATTGCCTATGTCCAATCGAGAAGTTGAAAACTATTTACAGGAACGCTATGGGATGCCGTTTGAAGTAATTGATGCACAAAGGATCAGCGACGAACATTTGCAAAAAGGAGTGTGGGCTGCGAAAGTTTATGAAGTAATCCCCCAAGATAACCCGGACAATCCATTTTGGGCTTACAGCATTATATCGGGGGAAACAGGAGGTGTACCTGGATTTCAGGAGGGCTTTCTGGATACCTATGCACTGAAGGAGATGGAGGAGATTCTAGGGAAAGATTTGGAAACAGCCGGTATTAGCGTAGAATTTATATATGAAATATATCCGTGTAAAGATATGGACGAAAAATATTTTTCTGGTCTGCGTATTTTGATCGATGTTGGTCCAGACAATTTGCGATTGGCATGTGAAACAGTTTCCACTGCACTTCAAGAACTCCTAGACAAGACAGCACTCACAAATAAAAACAAGACATCTGCATATATTTCTTTTTATTATAGAGACGAGAGCTGGGAAGAAGGTGAGGTTGTTTTAGCTATGTTTTATCTCTTTTACTGGATGAATTGGGATGATGAAGAGGAAGAATATTTTTGGGGACCGTTAGACTTTTCGGCTGAGACATTGGAAAAGACGATTCTTCATGAGATTGAGCTCAAATACCAATAGATTCCATTTTTGAAGCGCAAAGGAGTGAGAGTATGCCGTTGACAGAAAAAGAGTTACTGTACGCAACACAGATTGCGTACTACGATTTTGATCAGAGTTTAATAGATGAGCTTACTGCGCAGAATGGTGGTGTTTCCCCAACATTGCAAGATATTTTGGAAGAAGACCAGATCCGGTCTAATAAAGATGATCTTAAGAATCCAAGTACGATTTATGGGAAGTTATCAAAGACTTTAAGAGATGCACAAGACAATTATGGCGTTGGAAGTTTGGAAGAAATCAGGGCACAGACTGCATTGAACCGCTATGATGAGATGAAAAATGGACAAATATGTGCAGGTTGGGAAATTGTTGACATTCGGGATGAAAACAATACAACAGGTATGGTTGCCTGTTTAATTGAGACAGGTGATGAGAATGCCCTTGTTGCCTTTAGAGGCAGTGAAAGCGATACTGCGTCAAATAAACTTATGGATTGGGTGATTACTAATTTTGGGCTATTAAATGCTTATGAAACAGTGCAACAGAAATCAGCCGAAAACTATATGAATTATATTGCGCAGAAATATGGTGACCAATACCAAAATTTTGCCACCAGCGGGCATTCGTTAGGAGGGAATTTGTCTTTTCATGCTGCTCTCACAGCTCCGCCTGAGTTGCGCGATAAAATTTCACAGGCATATAGTATGGATGGTCCTGGGTATTCTAATGAATACATCGTATTACATGCAGAAGAAATCCTCAGTATGCCACCAGACGTTATGCAACATATAGGATGGAGTCTCGTTGGTGATATTTTGGATCCATTGCCATGTGCTAAATATCGGTGGGCTGAGGTTGATGACAGAGTTCAGGGGAGTGGTGCACAAAAACATGATACAGCTTTCACTAAAACAGACAGTAATGGAAATCTTATTACAGGAGGAAAAAAAGACTTACTAACTTTGGGTGTATATGTCACTACAAAATTAGTTGATAATTGTTCTTTTAATGCGATGACTACCGTTCCTTTTGCTGTGTTAGAAAAGTTCCTTGGGGATGGCGATGAACAACAGGCTGCGAAAGAACTTCAGCAGGCGTTGGACGAGCACGATTTTGAAAACGAACAGGCAATTGCAGAATATCTATTGGAACATACAGGACAAGAATCACCTGAGTATTTGGTACGTGGAGCACTGTTACATTGTAGATGTGGAACTCATGCCAGACGTTTGAATTTGTTGAAAGATCATGGTGTTTATACAACGGGTTACCCATTGATTCATGAGAAAAACTGTGAGAGTGGTGATGGGAAGAATATAACTTTTTTTGGGATATGCAGATCGCCAGCTCCTCCACCGAGCGAAATTGAAAGTTACATAAAAGATATTCCTAGAGGTGCTGGAGGGATACCAACTGGTGTTGCTCCTGGAGGATTTGAAATAGGGCATAAATGTGAGCCAATTATTGTAGATGCCATTTGGAAATGTACATATGAAAAGATAAGAATTGTGGATAACGGCGATATTGATCCAAACGACCGTGCAGAAACTGAGATTGAAGGGGGAACACCTCAGGGGCTATCTGCTGTCACTACATTGTCTTACCTCGTTTGTCAGTGGGGGGGACTTATAGAGCCATATAATTCTGGTCAAGGATACAGCGATTCTGATTATACAGACAATGGTATTGAAGAACTGCTGTGTAATGAATATGGATTTACTGCTGAAGAAGCGAAATGTATTGTAGATGCTTTTAATAGCTTTGAACTCTTCGCGAAAACCCAAGACTGGACTCAGCAGGAAAAAATTTATAATTTCTTTTCTAATATTTCTGCACTTTACTCTGACTATTCTGCCAGTTCTCTAATGTTTCGAACAGTAGGTATGCCATCTACATATGACGCTCAAGTGACCCTTAAGTCTTGGGGGGTCGAAAGTATAGACGAGCTGCAAGCCGCAATAGTAAGACAACATAAAGAAGCAGAAAATACAGAAAAAGGCGACTTTGTCCATGAAACAGTTATATTGGCGACAAAAGCCAGCAATACTTTGCTCAAAAAAACAGCTGATAAAATAGAGAGTGTTGACGCTCTTATTGGTTTTAAGGGTGATATATATTCATATAAATTTCCAATCCCTGATATAATTGCAGACATTGACGCCGAAAATTTGTATGGAAGGATTATGTCAAGTGACGAGCCTTTTCTGGATACTATGGCAGAGTATATAAAAGGAAAAGCATCAGGAGAGATCAATCCATCGTTTGAGTTTGTAAGTAATTATGGAAATGGTGATGTTGTGTCTGGATGGAATACTTTGATAGCAGAAATAGATGATGCTGGAATGGGAGCAGAATATATAGCAAATGATTCTAAACTTTTATTTCTGCTAAATGTGTTGCGCGAAGGGCTATATAATAATGCAATGGTTGAGTCAGGTGTCATAGTACAAGGAGAGGATACTTGGAATGAAGCTATGGAAATGGGACCTGATGTGATTCCTGAAAATATACAAGACGAAATTGAAATAGTAAGACATAGATTCCTAGAATATCTATACAAGGAAGGGAACCTAAATATATATGGAGTGGACTGGTAAAAGATTTTTAAGTAGACTGGCTTGGATATTAGGGATAATATGCCTATGCACAGGAATTCTCTTTATAAAGCTGTTTTTCACTACATATGGTGAAGAATGGGACGCCATTCAATGTATTGCAAACAATATTGATAACTATGAAGCAGAGATTGAGCGTTGGGGGTATCAGGTCAATGTATTTGACCCAATGAGCGGCAATATGAGTAAGGAGGATGACTTTGCACTCATCAACTACATGGAAGGGGTATATGACCCTGTATTGATTCTGACAGACCAGGCTGGTGGGTGTTGGTATTTCTACAATGGATTCGACCAGTATGCGCAGGAAATGGAGAGCATAGAACTGACACCGCTCTGGGGAGGGGAAGAAGATATAGTGAAAATTGTCACACAATTTCAACTTTTCAAGGATTGCCTAAACTGTCCGCCATTGGAAAAAAACAACGCCAGACCAGATGAAAGAGCATATTACGATGTACAAGTACACCTTAATGTGAGCTACTACACTATGGAAGCAGGGGAGCGTGTTTTCGGTCCTGAAGCCGATATCTCCTTTACGAACTATTCCAGTAATAATTTTGAGGACTGTAGGCATTTTGGAGGAGTAGACCCATCAGGTTTAAACTATGATTCAGATCGTGAAATTAAGGAACGATTTACAGCAGAGCAGTTATTAGAGTTCTATCAGCAGGGGTTGACCTTACAGGAGCGGCTGATAGAGCTCTATCATTCAAACAGCTAATGGACAGTAAACATATTTTTAACCAGGGAAAACAGGCAAACGGCTATATTCAGAACCACATCAACTGGTGCTGGGCGACTGTTGCCAAAATAGTGGGTCTGGAATATTGCTTGAAGTACAACCTCCCGATTCATTTCCAACAAACGGAAGCAGACATCATCAGAACGGATCTTTGCGGGTTGCGGCTGGATATCTGCGGGAGAGCAGGGGGCTATGTCACAGTGGATGCAATGCAGCTTAACATTGTTGAGCACGCAAAAGATCCATGGAATAACCCAAACGGCAATCTGCCGGAGGGAGATGCGGCAAAAGAACGGGCATTGAGGTATGTCATATCAGGAAGGACAGATGCCTTATTTCCTGTTGTTATTCTGGCAGGACATTACAAAAATAGAAATGACCTATTAAGCAGCTTACCAGCCTATGTTGAAGAGGCAATGATTCTGGGAAATTCATTTATTGGAAACTACCAGCGCACAGATGGTGCATATCACTCTGTTGTTTTATCACCAATTACAGAAAATAGATTAAGATTATATGATCCCTGGGACGGATTTCAAGAAGAATTCAGTAAGCAACAGCTATTTAGAAGCGGATTTTTGAATAATCAGGGGTCAGGGGTGATTCAATGGATTCAATATATCCGTCCTGGAAAATACGATGAACTGGGGTGAAAAAATGTCAACAACACATGAGAAGATGTTGTTCAGTGGTCCCATAGAATTGGCTAAAATCTTGGGCTTGACTATGGAGGTATGCGGAAATGAGCACGGAAAAATGATGATAACAGGTTATTTAGACCCGGTATCAGTTGATCGCAATATTTTTCAAGATGTCCAGGGACAAGCTTTTTGTTTTTATACCCCTAGCAATGCCGATTTGGATGCACTATGTCCCATATTCTATGGCTCCGCAAAATCAATTAATGTACGTCGAGAGGGAAGTGTGTTTTATGCGGAGTTATCTTTACAAGGGATGACCGCAGAGCTTGATACCATACCCAAAAGTAGATCCTTTCAAAATGTGGATATGACCTATCAGCAGGTGGTAGAGGAGGTTTTATTGGATACTCCAAATGCTACTGCGCAGTTTTCTGATGTCGCAAAGCAAGCGATTGGCAGACCATTGATTCAATATGAAGAAACTGATTGGGACTTCATTAAAAGGCTAGCCAGTATGGTAGGAACACAGCTACTCCCTGACTGTACTGCTCCTGTTCCACGATTCAGCTTTGGTGTTGTTCCTCATAGTCAGAAGAACGTGGTATTAGATAAATACACTATCCTGCTAGACAAGCGGTTTTATGAGATGGGGAGCTCGGCTGCTGGGCTGTACAAACCAGATTTCCTTTGTTATCTCATGTCTGACACACAATATTACAGCCTTGGAAGTCAAGTGCTGGTGGAAAATCAGCCCCTGGTTATATGTGAACTGGATGGGCGGTTGATCAGTGGCGAAATGATCTACACCTATAAGATTGGGCATCCTGGACTGTTGAGTCATCGTCGAATCCGAAATGAAAAATTGACTGGTCTGCACCTGGACGGGACGGTGATAAAAACAGAGTATGAAATTGTGAACCTGAAGCTGGACATTGATGGAGGACGAGATGCAGGCTGCTATCCTTTCCCGTGGACACCAGAGAGCGGCAATATTATGTATTGTATGCCTAAACTGGGTACTCGCGCCACTCTCTATATACCAGATCAGGATATTAATGAAGCGGTTGCGTTAACTAGTCCCCGCATCAATGGGGATAACTGTCCTACCATGGAAGATCCGCAGATGCGTATATTTACAACAGAGCATGGAAAGATTATGGCACTGTACCCTGAAAGCATCCAGCTCTCCGGTGGGGCTCCAAAAGAAACTTTACAAATTCAACTTAATCAGCTAGACTCTATGATGATGGTTAGTACAAGGGCAGTTCAGTTGGTGGCTCGAATGAATATTGACATTTCGGCACCTTTGGTTACGTTGAATTCTCCACAAGAAATTCGTACAGCTCGATCTCAGATCCAGGCTCAAGCAAAGGTTTCCTTGATTATCCCAAAGGGAACGGGATGTGGAAATCCTCCGACCGGTGGTGGGGATACCACGATGGTCATGCAATACCAGTTTGATGCATTGAGTCAAGAGGAACTTGTTTATGGAACGGAATTCCTTGAGTATGATCCTTTTGATGACGAGCCAGAGAATTTTGATTTTGGGGGATGGCTTGCTAATATTGCTATAGGTGTAGCTATAGCAGCCGTCTGTGTCTTGGGTGCAGTGCTTGCGGTAGGTTTTCTGGGGGCTGCACTTTTGGGTGCTACACTTTTTGGGGCTGCCATAGGTGCGGCTGCAGTAACAGCGACGATTGCAATAGAGGATATGAACGATGGTGAAGTTAGAAGTGCGAAAGCGGCTGTCGGACAAATTGCTTGTGGGGCAATTGCTGGAGCTGCCATTGGATACACTGGAGCATATGTAATGCCATTTGGTGTGGGTACTATTGGAACACATGCTACATTTGGCGTTCTATCTGGTGCTACCATGCGAGTAGCAACCTCTGGTGCGATGGAACACATAGACATAATAGATCGCTTGGGGTACATATTTAATCCACTCTATATTGCGAGTGATGCGCTAAGTGCAGTATTCATGGGTGGACTGCTTAACCGTTCTGCATTAGGAACAGCTTTCCCTACTCGAGAGATGGTGTCTTCTTATAATGTGGCTCGGCAATCAGCACTACAAACAGCACAGACGGCTCGAACGGCACAAGACCCACCAGATCCATCTACACCACCTCCTAAACAGACAAAAGGTGGTACCAGTGGTTCTGCTAAAATGTTCAAAACCCAAGCATTGCTTGAAGAACATTATGAAAGGCACGGATCGCAGATTGCGGGTGTTTTAGGGGATACTAATTATTCAATTGAGAAATATTTAGATGATACGAACTATATTATAAACAATGGTACGTATGTACCTGAGCTAAATGGTTATATAAGATTTATGAGTGGTGTAAAGTATGGTTTTGTAGGTCTTGATCGCACTACCGGGGACATAACTACATTTCATATAAAAACAGTTTCTGAACTAATAAAAAAAGCACCAAGTTTGGGCTTTGGAAAGTAGGAAAAAGTATGGATATCAAGGAAATTAAATGGTTAGATGAAGGCGAGAAAGAGGCAATTCTAGAAGTTACACAAGATATGAAAAGTTTGATTTGCTTTTCCTGTCCGTGCCTTTATGGTTTAGGCTACACATTGTCTGAGCCCCTAGAGTGTGTAGATGCAAGTGACATTGTTCTTTGTGATACAGTTGAGTGCGACATAAAGAAGCTGGAAGGTACATTCAAATATAAGTTGATAGGGAGAGTAAAAGATAAAGAGAATGGACTAATAGATGTAAATGGGTTCGATCTACATATTGATGAAAAAATAATTCCAAAGGATATAATAAACGGAATGTATATTGAGTTCGTGACCTCGAGAATTGATGTATGGTGATGAGTGTATATAAAACAGTACTATAGAGACAATTAGGTCTTGCTTGAAAGAGCAATCAACACACTTTTGTGCCTTCTGCGCAGCGGAAAGGTATAGTTCTAATTATGGATGAAATGATGAAAATTATCGGCAGATATCCTAATGGAACATTTTTTAAGGTATCCTGGGGATTAAGAGAAATTATTATAGAGGGTGTATTGGATACAATCTATGAAACAGATAATGGCTTAGAAGGAGATGAAGGTTATCAGGAATATTTTGCTTGTGTCTTTAGAGTAAACAGAATCGTCCAAAATTTAGACAGTTTAGATTTAAAGCAAGGGCAGCTAATTGAAATATCTAAATATAATAGTCCATCAAGTATAGAATTAGAAGATGGTACAGTTATTTGGCAAAGGTGAATCCTTTCATATCTATAAAAAGCATTTATAGGATATCTTAAATGGGATATTGAAACTCTAAAGGAACTTCCTATTGTATAGATTTATTCTCTATGTCAAGCAGCATTTGCTTTCCACAGGATCAATATGAATTGTGACACTGTAGGTCGCTTTTTCGCTGGAAGTGGAGATAGCTTCTGTAAAAATCCCGGTTGGTGCCCCAAGCAACTTTGACAACTATTCTTAAATTCCGTTCTACTTGCTTCCAATTTGTCTGGCGCTGCTTCGCCACGGCGGGGTAGAGCCACTTTGTCATCATTGCCAGCTCAATCTAAGATCCAGATACAAGCAAAGGTTTCCTTGATTATCTCTAAGGGAACGGGATGTGGAAATCCTCCGACCGGTGGTGGGGGTACCACAATGGTCATGCAGTTCCAGTTTGATGTACTAAGTCAAGTGAACGTGTCTCATGGAACGGAGTTCTGCGAGTATGATCTTTTTGACGATGCACCAGAGAACTTTAATTTCGGGGGATGGATCACCAATGTTGTGATAGGAGTAGCTGTAGCGGTCGTCTGTGTCCTTGGTGCAGTTTTTACTGGCGGACTTCTGGGTGTTGCACTTCTTGGTGCCGCTATAGGCGCGGCTGCAGCGACAGCGACGATTGCAATAGAGGATATGAATGATTGTGAAGTTAGAAGTGCGAAAGCGGCTGTCGGACAAATTGTTTGTGGGGCAATTGCTGGAGCTGCCATTGGATACACTGAAGTATATGTAATGCCATTTGGTGTGGGCACTATTTGGAACACATGCTACATTTGGCATTCTATCTGGTGCTACCATGCGTGTAGCAATCTCTGGTGCGATGGAACACATAGATATAATAGACGTTTGAGGAAAGACAGGACCTATTTCAGTCTACCTTGGCTCAGTTTAACTGCATTTATGCGTTTATTACCCAGATTTGCCGCCTGTTTGACAAAGAGATTCATAAATTCAGTGTATATGCAAAGTTCCTCTCTACCATGCTTCCAAAAGGGAGACAGGCGAAGGTATTTGTAGATGACAAGATATTTTTGGAGTATTACAAGCTGGAGAAGGATTTTGAGGGGGGAATTGAACTGGAGGGAGCACCAGAGGGCTTCCGACCCATTACAGGAGAAGCAGGCAGGAAAGAAAAAAAGCGAGACCCATTGACGGTTATAATTGAGAAAATCAATGAAAAATATGGAACCCATTTCACAGAGATGGATAAGGTGTTGCTCCAGATGGAAAATGACTATGCAGCACAGGACAAGTGGCATAGCTATGCAAAAAATAATGATAAAAAGACCTTTATGATGCTTTTTGAGAAAGATTTTCCCAATATGGCTGCCGCACGTTATGAACAGAATGAGGATTTCTTTGTCAAAATGTTCTCTGAGCCGGATATGATGCGGCAGGTTATGGAGACAGTGTGGGCACAGTGTTGTATGAGAGGTTGAGGGGTGGTGTAGATTGGTGTAAGAATGGGGGATTATCTGCTGTATTTTCATCCTAGGGCAAAAGACATCTTGCTTCGAGGGTGTAGTTCAGTCAGGAGAACGGTCTGCTGTTTGGTTGTCACATGGGTGTAGATTTGTGTGGTTGCGATGGAACTATGCCCCAATAGTGCCTGAATATATCGGATATCCATACCTGCTTCCAAAAGTGACGTGGCAAACGTGTGTCGGAACATATGGGGAGTAATATGATTGTGTAAGTTCAGTTTTTTCAGGTATTTATTGATGATACGTTGAACTGACTGTGGTGAGATGCGCTTTCCGTCTCGATTGTACAGAATAGCACCTTGTTCCTGTATTTGCTGAAAATATGTTTGGTAATAGAGAGTGCTTACTTTAAGCAATTCTGGCGTAACAAGCTGTATTACTCGCTCTTTACTTCCCTTGCCATGAACCAAAAGACGCAGTCCATCATCATCCAAAGAGAAACTGTCTTTTGATAATGAACATAGCTCTGAAACACGCAGTCCTGTACTAAATAGAAGCTCTAAGACCATAATATCTCGCAATACGATCCGATTTCCTGGGTTGTATTCGTTGTAAGCACTCTGCAAAATAGAATGTATTATTTGTCGAGGAATCGTTCGTGGGAGTTGTTTGGGCGCATGTATACGAATTTGGAGTTGATCAAATGGATTTTTCTTTAAGATTCCGTTCATAGAGAGATCATGATAAAAAGCTCGCACACTTGCTATCTTTCGTTTTACAGAGCGAGGTGCAAACTGCTGGTTCAAATGCATGATGTAACACTTAATCGTATCTCCATTAGCTAACTTGTTTTTGGTAAACGCTGCAAATTGTTTGAGGTCAATTCGATAAGCTTTTATAGTGTTCGGTGATAATTTTCTTATCAATTCAGCTGTCTCTATATAGTTTTTGATTAGGGATGTTAAACTTTGCATAGAAGAAACCTCCATAATTTTAGTCTTTGCTATCTATTATGAAGGACTTCTAAAGAAATGTCTATTACACGACATGTAGCTTATATATAACAATGCATGTTACACATAACTATTAGTTCCCCATTATGTCCAAAATGAGAAATTATCATCTGTGGTTACTAAAGGTATGTATTGACTTTAATAAACCTGATCATGTACACAGGGGAGCTGTATAGAGCTAGTAAGTTAAACCTGCATAACACAAAATCAAGAAAAAGAAATGAGACAAAACCACACAAATAAAAATTCTGGACTTGACAGAAAATAAAATATGCGGTAACTTATAGGCAATGATGCAGCATCTGTGGTCATCTGGTTAGGTGATAGCAGAGGGTGCTAGTAAAATGATAGCAAATGGTCAGGAAACCTGAGATATGGTAAATAGTGGAACGAATATAGCGGTATAAGTGCGTAAAACATTAAATTGGTTTGTTTAACATTCCTCAAAGCTTGGGGAGTGGGAATAAGCAAAAATGTTCCAAGGCAATGCCATTTTTCTCTAGCTGGGGCAAAATGACAATTCAATAAGGCAGCAAAGAAGTGACCTTGTATATGATCGAGAGATCATGTGCAGGGTCACTTTTTGTTCCTAAAATGTTTCAAAACGCAGGCGAACGGCAAAAAAAGAAGCAATATACGGGGGAATTTGAAGCCATCAGCTGGGGCAAAATGGGGCAGTAAACTGGGGCAAATGAGGGTGCATTTGGGCATCAGGGTGTGCCTCAGGGGAGGGAAAGTGGGGGTGCCTTGGGACATAGTGATATTTAAAAATACCGTTTTTGGGAAATGGGGGAAAAAATATTTAGACTGTAAAAGTTAATGAATACGAGATATTACACTGTAAATCGACGAAATCAAGAAAATAAGATTACAATTGCATTGGAGCAACTTCCCAAAAACAAAGTTCAAAATGTATGAATTATTACAAATAAATTTTTGGGAATGTTTTTGGGAAGATTTTTGGGAGGTGAACTATGAGGAAGAAAAATTATAAAGGGCGATGCGAGAAAAGAGTTTTTGGGAAATGTTCAGATGTATGCAGAACATATGACCCCATTCAGTATGCCTTTGCAGACGAATTACAAAACAGACCAGATATTGTGGAATTCTATTGTAATGTGCCATTGGAAGGTCTCGAAAAGGGTGAATATATGACGGATTTTCTTGCGGTGAAAACAGATGGGGAAAGAATGGTCAGGGAGTGTGTACAACGTAAGCACTTAACAAAGCCAATGACACTAAAACTACTGGATATGTCAAAAGAATATTGGAACCGTAGAGGAATCCATGATTGGGGATTGGTTATAGAAAGAGAGGCAAAAAAATGAGTCAGATTCGTTTCATTGACAGCAGCTACAATGACCTGTTTATGCTACCCAACGGCGGCTTCATTCAGGTGAACTATCCAGAGGAAACAGTTCTCAAACCGTGTGTGTTCATTGACCCCTATCACACCCAAGTGGGTAACAATGTGTTCCATATATGCGAGTACGCTGAGTGTATGGAGCGTATTGGAGCCACCTATCAGGCAGAGCCGGAAATCATGGGCAATGAAGCTGCATGGAAAATTGGCAGAGATAAGTACCTTGCCATTCAAACCTGCAATGAAGGCTATAAGTATACTCTGCTGGACGAGAATTTTATGGATTTGGACGGGGGACAATTGGGAAACCCTCATCTTTCCATGTTGGAAGCCAGAGCGGAAATTCTCAAGCTCCTTGAACTTGCACCCAAAGAACTTCGGGCAAGGATATATGAGGAAGTGATGGCACAACACCTTGAGGCATTGGAGAATACAAACCAGTGGCTGTATCAATTGGAAGAGTGCCCTACGGACGCCTATGCAATCTTGCAGTTAAAACATACAGAAGAAACAGCAGATAGGCGGTTCATGTCATTCGGATACCTACAGAAATATGGTATCACTCCGGTTCCTGAGTTTTACAATACAGTGTATATGGATCAGATGACCATGCAGCCTGAAAAATCTCAACAAGAAATATTAGAGGACCTGTATATCAAGTTCAATGTAGACCATCCAGAGGATTTTAAAGGGCACAGTTTGTCTGTTAGCGATATTGTGGCACTCAAACAGCAGGGTATAGTATCATTTCACTATGTGGATTCTATCGGTTTCAAGGAACTGCCCCACTTCATGACGCAGGAAGGAGAACATAGCACGGAATGATATGAAAGCATAAATACATCTTAAGAACATACAAAACAGCGATGACATTGGGCATTGATACCTTTACATGGTCAAGGGTACAATGCTCTTTTTCATCGCTGTAATACTATAATCTTGTCAGAAAGGAAGCGGTGTTTTGAATCGGTATGATCTTATTACAGGCAATGGACAGATTTTAAGAATCTTGGAAATTGAATCTGATCGCATACTGCTCATAGATTGCATCAAGGAAACAATGCCAGTATGGGTAGAAACATCGTTGCTTGATGAGTACCAAAAGTGCACGGCAGATGTGCTATTTGAAGCGACTAACTGGCAACCTATCAGCTTGGATATGCTGACAGCTGAGCAAAAACAATATATGCACGAAAGATACACACAAATTGTGTCTATTCTTCCAGTGCTGGCAGATAGGAGGGCTAGGTCCAAGGCGATTGCGGCAAGTGCGGCAGATGTTGGTGTGACTAAGACTACAATCAGACATTATCTGTGCCGGTATCTGGCATATATGGACATCACTGCCCTTGCGCCTGTAGAAAAACAGCATAGAGAGCGAGCGTTGACACCAGATGAGAAAAACATGAGGTGGGCACTCAATCAATTTTTTTACAGCAGTCAGAAACAGTCTTTACGCACAGCTTATACTATGATGCTCTCCGAAAAATATTGCGACGAGATGGGGGTATTGACAGAAAAACACCCGTTATTCTATCAATTCAGATACTTTTACAGGAAGACACGGAAACTGCAAAATTACTATATCTCCAGAGAGGGACTGACGCAGTATCAACGGAATAAACGACCATTGCTTGGGGATGGAGTACAGGAATTCGCATCCGCTGTTGGTACAGGAATGCTGGATGCTACGGTGTGTGATATCTACCTTGTAAATGATTCAGGACAACTGGTGGGCAGACCGAATCTGACTGTATGTATAGATGCTTACAGTGGTTTATGTTGCGGTTACGCACTTACATGGGAGGGCGGCACATACAGCCTACAGGAACTGGTCCAGCATGTTGTTACAGACAAGGTTACATGGTGTCAAAGGTTTGGAATTTCAATCCAACAGTCAGAATGGCCTTGTGACAAGCTTCCAGGTGTGCTTGTAACGGATATGGGTAAGGAATATACATCTGGAATATTCGAGCAAATTGCGGAGTTAGGTGTAAAAATTGTTAATCTACCTGCCTATCGTCCAGAGTTGAAGGGAGTTGTAGAAAAGTTCTTTGACGTTATCCAAAATCTCTACAAAAAGCACTTGAAAGGAAAAGGCGTAATTGAACCGGATTACCAAGAACGAGGTGTACATGATTACCGTCGGGATGCCTGCTTAACAATACAGGATTTTGAGACCATACTGCTGCATTGCATTATTTATTACAACAGTAAACGCACATTGGAGCAGTTTCCATATACACAGGAGATGCTGAAGCAAAAAATACTGCCACATTCTAATAGTATTTGGAATTGGGGAGTTACGCAAATTGGTGCAAACCTGATAGACGTAGAGCCACAAGTGCTGAAACAGATCATGTTGCCGAGAACATTGGGAAAATTCAGCCGACATGGACTGACGGTAAATAAGCTCAGATACCATTGTGAGGGATATACAGAGCAATATCTGAAGGGCGGAGAAGTGGTTGTATCATATAATCCTGATGATGTGTCATGTGTGTGGGTGGTGGACCAAGGAGAGTATATCGAATTTGACCTGATTCCGTCTCGGTATAAAGGGAAAACCCTGACAGATGTAGGTGAGATGCAAACAGCGCAACACAATCTCGTGAGAACTGTACAGACAAGTCAAATACAGGCAGAAATAGATCTTGCACGACACATACAAACAATCGTGAATCGCACAGCCCACTCTGAAGCAACGGAAATTAAGAACATTCGCTCTACAAGAAAGGTAGAGAAACAACGTAGGCGTAATAGATGAACCAAGGAGGAGAGACCATGAACAGTGCATCACTGGTGGCACGATTGCCCCCGATGCTGACACAATCGGAACTGATTACAGCAATGCAGGTTTTGCCAGACTACAACAGAGAAGCAGTTTACAGGGCAAGTGTGGCAGAACGGTTGGTAGCTTTGTCGGATTTGTATCAAATCTATGTACCATCGCAAATGTCATTGGAAATTTATAGCAAGCTATATCTGGCGCTGATGCGCTCCATGCAGAAAAAAGATACGAAATTGGCAGTAAAACAATACTATCAGAATCTAAAACTGATGCGACAGCAGGAATACAGGGGTATAATGGGTGGCTCAGATAGTTTTACTATCATTGGCACATCTGGTATCGGAAAGAGTTCTGCCATTGAAAGAGCGATCAATCTCATGAATGGTGGGGAAATCATAACAAATGATGCAGGTACAATGAAAGTGATACCGTGTGTCATTGTGCAATGCCCGTTTGACAGCTCGGTGAAAGGATTGTTGCTGGAGATACTACGCAAGGTAGATGATGTGCTGGGAAGCAAATATTACCATAATGCACTGCGAGCAAGGGCAACCACTGATATGCTGATCGGTTCGGTGAGCCAGGTTGCTATTAGCCATATTGGAATGTTGGTGGTGGATGAAATCCAAAATGTTGCCAATAGCAAGAATGGGAAAAGTCTTATTGGATCTCTCACACAGTTGATTAATAATAGTGGCATTAGCATTTGCATGGTGGGCACACCAGAGAGCACGAAATTTTTCGAATCAGCAATGCAACTGGCTCGCCGATCAGTGGGACTGCAATATTCAGCATTGGATTACAATGAATATTTTCAAACATTTTGTCAAGTTCTGTTCCAATATCAGTACACTAGGCAGAGTGTAGAACTTACAGAAGGAATCGTGCAATGGCTGTATGAGCATAGTGCCGGAGTGACGGCTGTGGCGGTTGCGTTGATTCACGATGCACAGGAGATTGCTATACTGAATAAAACGGAAATACTGGATATACAAGCGTTGAATGAGGCATACCAGCAAAGAATGACCCTTTTACATGGCTATATAAATGTTGGTGAAGCGCAGAGTAAGCAAACACGAAGCCATAAAAAGCAACCTAAAGTTGAAGAAAATGAGCATGAAAGTGCAGGTGCAGAGGATGCAAAAACGCTGTCACATATAGTTCAGGATGCAAAAGCCAGCCAGATGGATATTGTGCAAGCACTCAAAGGATATGTAGTGGTGGAGGAGGTGGAGATATGATTCCACAGTTTCCTGTCTTGTACCCAGATGAGCTAGTCTACAGTGGGCTTGCCAGATATTACATCCGTACAGGTTATCTTGCGTATTCTTTTGTTGCAGAAGAACTTTTTACATCTAAAAGTGTTCGGTCAAATCCGGAGTTTCTGAATAGCTATACACAAGAAGTGATGGAATGGATTGAAAAAATGACATCTATGGATGAGCTTGTATTGCAGCACACAATGTTCCCTTATTATGGCAGATTTTTGCCGAAAATGCGTAAAATTAAAGCATTTGAGGCACTGAAATCTATGACGGGAAACTACCATAATCTGCTTCCTATGCCACAAACGAAAGATGGACATACAAGAAAACTAAAGTACTGTCCTCTATGTGCGGCAGATGACCGGGAGAAGTATGGAGAGACATACTGGCACAGAAATCACCAGATACTAGGGATTACAGTGTGCCCAGTTCATAAGTGTTGCTTACGGATTGGTGGCGTTGAAATCAGCGGAAAGTCTTCGCCATCACTTGTTACAGCGGAGGAAGTAATACCAGAGACAGTAGAAGTGGCAACAAATGTGGACGAACTAGAGATACAGCTTGCAAACTATATGTCTCAGGTGTTTTTATATCCTGTACAGATGGGGGAGGTCAATATTGGGGCAATCCTGGGTGATCGCATTGCCAGCGGGTATGCACATGCCCGTAATGGACAGAGGGCGATAGCGAGTTTTCACCAGAAGTTCATGGAGTTTGCCGGTAGGATACAGGGTAACTGGTTTACAGAGCTGTGGCAGTTACAAAAGCTTCTCACCAATGAGAGAATCAATTTTTTTGAAATCTGTTTGCTGGCGATGTATTTGGAAATGTCTGTAGAAGAGTTATGCACGGCAGGAATAGGACTGAGAGTGGAAAAATCTAAAAGAAGAAAAACAGAAAATCCACAGAAAAGTGGCGCAAAACCTCAAAATTGGCAGCAGATAGACGAGTCTACATTGCCGATGGTGCGAGAGGTGATTCGAGAATTGCAAGGCGATATTGATAGAAAGCCCAAACGCGTTACTGTATTTGCGGTAGAAAAGCGGCTAGCGCTTCCCAGCAAACGGATATCTCTGTATCTTCCAAAATGCCTGAGAGAAATAAAATTACATGAAGAAACGCAGGAGCAGGTTTGGGCAAAGCAAGTTGTATGGGCGGTAAAACGTTTAGTTATGCAGGGTCAGCCTGTCACCATGAAGCGTATCCGGATACTGACCAATCTGAGACAGGCGTACATCGATGCCAGTATTCCATATCTGACACAATATGCAGATGCACCGACCCTAAGACAGATTGAGGAAATCATTATAAGGAGAGAAACATAAAAAAGCCCCCTGCACAACAGAGTGTATCATACACTAATTGCAGGGGGACTACAATATATCACATTGAATCAAAATTTTTATAATTAATTGAATTGTTATGATTGAAAAATGATTGATGAGGAATGAGGAACTTTTTGAACGAGAGGAGATAAGCACTGTGTATAGCTTTCATTACCCAGTTTTTTCCTTGCCATAGCTGGGCTTATAAGTGTTCGAACATAGGGATCTATACCATTAGACTGCAATATGTTGACAACAGCGTCCTCATCGGTATAAACTTCTTTGGTTGATTTGCGAACCACAATGTTGGGAAAAATTTCCCCTTTCATTTCATCGTTAATGATCTGTTCTCGCCAATCATGATAGGGAGTACTAAGAGCAGATTTGAGATGGATGAATGGAACAAATTCCTTAGAAGTCAACTTTACATCATGAGTGCAAATGGTGTTTTCAATTTCCTTGAAAATGGGCAACAGGTAATACTTTAACCCAGCTGTACATTTGTACAGGTATGGACACTTTGAACAATGTGATCCTATGGTAAATGGAAGTTCACCAGCCTCACAGCGCAGCACAAGGGGAAGAACCTCGTTTTGGATACGAGTGTCAAGCTCATCGGCAGTCAAGTAATAGCTTGATGCAGAATGAGGCGTTTTGGCGCTTGACTGCAAAATAGTCAATGTAAAAGTCATGATATTTGGGTGCAAGTTTTTCATAGCAGCTGCATAGCACAATAGCTGCAAACTGGTTGAGGGATCTACAGGTTCAGTCCCAGTTTTAAAATCTACAATTTCTGCAGCATTTGTTGATACCAATGCAAAATCGCAGCGTCCACAGCAACCATCAATATTATAGTCTTTGAGGCAATCAAGTGGATATTCTATATAAATTCTTTGGGAGGTATCCTCTGAGAATTTTTCTTGTACATACCGAGTGCAGGCATCCACAAATTCCCGTGTTGTCGGGCTTTGAGTCAGCAGACTCTCAAGTAGCGTTTCATAGTAAGGGTTTTGAGGAGGAGAAAAGAAGACCACAAGATTAGCGGCGATCAATTTATGTAGAAATTTTCCCCGATCGCAGTGGCTATGCTTAGATGAGGTAAAATCCTTTGGTATGCGATTCAAGCTTTCAATGGAGAATGGGGTTTGCTGGAATACATGCCCAAGGGTCTGATTAAACACAAGTGAACCAAGACACGATTTACATAAATCCATATTAGATGGGCGCACATTTGATTCCAAATGTATTTTGCCATTGGTTGTAGGAAGCGTATCGCCGTTCCCAGACATAGCAGATAAACTGGAGTGGTCCAGTGGGCTATCTTTGTTGTTTCTGTTCATAAGAAATAACCTCCTTAAAGATAATCAACAAACAATAAAATGGTATATGCGTTTGTTTATTATTATAACAATTATAGCGCGGAACAAAACAAAGTTCAATGGCAAATGGAGAAAAATTTAATTTTTTTGACGAATAAATACGGTATACAGGATAATATGTGGACAAAATTGTCCAAAAATGGGCACAAGTGCCCCGAGGTTGGCACACAAGTGACCAAAAGTGGGCAGTAGGACAAAAAGACAACTATATAATGACAATATAATATTACATCAAGGTGTAAGTTTGTTTTTTTGATTGTGTTTTCGAAAACGTGTCAACGCTCATTTCAATTTTCGAAAACACGCCCGCTTTGCGGAAAAAACACGCCCATATATGAGCAACAATTTTGCACATTCGGAAGGTTCGAAAATTTCGAACATTTCCGTTGCAAAATTGCAGCCTTTTTCGAACGGGAAAAAGGCTCATATATGGGCTGCTCTTGCCATTTGCATCCGTACGGCTGCAGAAAGTGGCAAGAATGAGGTAAAGGGCATAAGGGGGGCTGACACGGTTGCACCGTGGTCGGCATAGCCGACAGCCCTGTCTGCATTCCGCTCCGCTCCATTGCAGCCACCTTGCTGCCCGCTGAAGCGGTCATGCAAGGTCCTTACTGCACCATATGGGAGGGTTGAAAACTGCCCCCCATATGGTTTGCCCTGGTCACCTTCGGTAACTGCGGGTGCCCTACCATGGTGCATGCTACTGCCACACTCCGTGTTTCAGACCATGCACCACCTGCCTACTGGCAGAGCGTTTGGTGCAAATGAGGGACAAATTAAAACTGCTGTTGCGACGACCAATAGGCAACAACAACTTGCCCCCACGTTTTGATCCAAAAGAAAAGACTGTTACTCAGAAGAATAACAGTCAATAAGAATTATTAAGTTAATCTGTGTTGTCTGTGTAGTCAGCCATGTTACATGTACTGCGTAGAATGCCAACATCGCGCGATTTGAGATTACTTGGCGTGCATTTTTTGTACACATCCATACCTTGCATGTAGTTTTGATTATACCAGTTTTGCAGGTTATACTTCGCGATCAAAGGTTCTGCAACGCTGTGGATGCACTTGGTAGAAAGCTTGATGTGTCGTCCATCAGAATATCTGCCAGGAGATATCCAATCGGGGTAGTCGTCGAGTATGCTGAGTACATCACTGATAAAAGTGGTGCGACCACGAACTTTGCTGGACGGTACATTCTGAGAATGCCATGCGACATAGAGGTCATACAAAAATTGAAACGGCAACATATCCCATTTACACTCTGGGAGCATTTCATCAAGGAAAATGCGAAGTGAGTCGTTATTTTCTTTATACTCGGTTAAACAGGTGTTGCAGCAGGCGGGATTGGATAGCTGGTAATGATTCATGTGCAGAACTTTCAGCAGCACATATTCAAGCACATCTTGGCGATGCAGATAGTCCTCTTTTATGTACTTTCGCTCCATTCCCGTAAAGCACTTGAGAAAAGGGACGAAGAGCATACGCCTATGAAGACTATCCGATTTATCGCGTATACGGGGCAGTTCGTTAATACATTGCACAATCATGCCGTGAAAAGAGAAGGATATCGGGGTCTTGAATTTTCTGTTGATCTGGATGGGGTCACTGGTAATAGCTGCCTTGAGATTGCCGGACTTGTCAATAAAATCACCAACATCGTTCTCATCTACAATGATAGCTGAGGCGTGTAAAAGGGGCTCTAAGAGGAAGTCCTTACAAAAGTCGGACAGTGGGATGCTGGCACAGGATGACTCACCAATGAGGTTTCGCATAAGAGTACACAGTGTGCCCTTGCCATTATTACCTTTATTGGAATAAAACATTGCCATTTTGTTCCATCTTACAAAAGGTCGAACGATAGCAGATAAGATTTCCCATAGCAGTTGGACAACTTCTGCATCATCATTGGCGATTTCGAGCATCCAGCTTTCGATATCCCAAGTAGAGTTATCATTTGGATTGAATAAATTTACATTATAGGCGTTTGGATTGTAATTTACATGGCTTTTGCTGAGAAAAACATAATCTTTTGAAAAAGGAAGAAGCATTTTAGAGGTAAAGTCGAAAATACCATTGTTGACGGCGATTAAGTTGGGGTCAGTACATCGGTTTACAGTTTTACAGGTGTCTTGAAGGATAGTATAGATGTCATTGATTTCTCTTGGTGAAAACTGACCGTTGTACTCACGAATCATATTGCGTATAGTATATTCATCTGTGGTGTATACACCATTTTCAAATCCGCTGGTCATGTATAGTGCAAGTATCCGACCGTTACTGCCACGCATATCAGCACAGCGTATGTTGCATATCGGCTCAGTTTCCCGTATGAGCTCTGCAATTTGAGATGTGGTTACTGAATGCGGCAAACGATCACGTGCATCTTTGGGGAGCATTGAATTTTTTTGGGCTATTAATCTGAATGTTTCAGTATACACAACGTTTGCTCGTTCTGCTCGAGTTAGAGATGGATTGCCTGATATCATACTGAGTGCATTTTTCGTAGCCTCGCTCAGAAGTTCAGTGCGACTTTTCATTGGGAGATCCTCCTTGCTATAGCTTTATGTTATACTGCGTTGTTAAAAATGCTGTGCTATATGAGACTTGTTACATAAACAGGATTGAAATTACTTTACTACACCAATTTTGTAATGTCAATAAGTTGTGAAAAAATTAATAAAAAATTCTAAAACACAAAAAAACAAATTGAGTATTTGGTTTTTATAGATTCTGTTTTTTATGTTTTGTCTGTTGTCTCATATGTTGGGATAAAAGCAAGACAAAAATAAAGAGCAGATGTGTGCATATATGGAAATGTTTATTTAAAGTTTATGTTGTCTTGCCCCGTAATCTATGATACCAGCATTACATGAAATATACCTATCAAGCATAAGGAGAAATACAGAAATAAAGGAAATAGCATCAGAGGGCATAAAAAAAGACAGAGAAAGACGATTTTGTGACAGGAATTTACAAGAATGGAACAGGCATAAAAACAGATATGTGCATATATGGATAGGTTTTATTTATAGGTTTTGTGGTTTTGTCCCATGTCCCATAATTCATGATATCTGTATTACCTTAGAATAATATACATGTAGAAATAAAAATGATAATAATAAGAAAAAAATGGGACAAATACGAAAAATGGGACAAAGAGAGGGCATCCAGTAAATTGAGGTCAGAATGGTTAACCATGTGTAACCTATGTATAAGACACTTACAAAATAATACATAAGGATAAGAAAACATCTTATTGTAAACCATGGCTTGTAAAATAATTGTATGTATTCCAAAATAGTCACCCTACACATATTGTCAAATCACAGTATATGTGGTAAAATTTACATGTCATTTTGTGTAGTTTATGCAATCTTGTCCCGTGTTCCATAATCCATGATATCTGTATTACCCTAAAATGAGATATGTATAGAAATAAAAACGATAATAATAAGAAAAAAATGGGACAAATACGAAAAATGGGACAAAGAGGGGGGCATCCAGTAAGAATGGGTTGAGCGAGTTGGCACTCCAAGCAAAAAAGAAAAGACACCATCTTCAAAACTACTCCAAAGGAGGTGCCACAAATGGCAGAACACAGTGATTTCACTGACCTGTTCGACAGAGCCATGGAACAGCTCAAAAATCCATCACTTATCAAACCAAGTAAGTCTTCGGCTCGATACAAAGAGGAACCTGCGACCACAGCACACCCTGAAACCAGAGTTGTAACAGAAAGTGACACCTTCAGGAACACGCCGTTCGCTCATGCGTATGACCAGTACGGGTCTTTGAAGAGGCGTTACGCCCATGACCCCAGCTTCAGAATCTTGAGCGAACACATCGACAACGAGTTCGGAGGCATCACCATTCAGGTCATCTATGAACACTCTGAATTGGTATGAATAAAGTCGGAACACCCTGTCACGGTTATCACCGTGTGCGGGTGGGAAGATGAAGATATGTAAAATATCAATGGAAATCAGGCGAACCGAATTGATGTGCCAAAGCATTCCTGAACACCACCAACCCTGTCGCAAGTTCAGAAAAACATCAAGCGACTTTACAAAGGAACATAAGGAGAAATACAAATGAAGAGACAATTCACAATGCTTGTGCTCACGCTTATGTTGAGCATCTCAATGACCCTGCCTGCGTTCGCAATCACGATGACACAGATTGACTCTGTAACAGGTGAAATTATTAAGGTCACCACAGAAGAAGACGCAGAAAAGAACAGACAGGAATCCGCTGCCAAGCACGAAGCTGAACTGCAGGAGTGGCTGACAAACAGTTACAACAACACTGAAAAGCAAACCGCATACAACAACGCCTTCCTCGACGGCAACAGAACCTCTGCACAGAGCTACGGTTATATCGGTCAGCCAAGCAAAGTACAGGACGCACGCAATGGAACCTGGGCACTGAAGGACAACGCCATGTTCTACCTCAAGGACGGCGTACTGGTTATCACCGGCTCAGG
>CALWON010000114.1 GCA_944383165.1 uncultured Oscillospiraceae bacterium | reverse complement strand
AACTGAGAAACGCCAGTCTGCTTTCCACAACAGACCGGCGTTTTTCCACAGTGAGGCTATCTATATATCTCTGCCCATTCATCAAAAGTGAGAGGTGTTCCAACTTAAATTCCCATCGTCTTTCGATAGTCAGTAGGCGTTTTATGAAATGTTTTCTTAAACATTTTTGTAAAATAGTTGACATCCAAAATTCCACAGTGCTGTGAAATCGTCTGAATTTGTAACTGGGTAGAGCTGAGCATCTGTATCGCTAGATTCATACGTAAATTCATGATATACTCTGTGATGGTTTTCCCTGTCTCCTGTTTGAATCGCTTGGATAAATAACTGGAATTGAGTTCCAATTCATTGGCAACTGCATCCAATGTAAGTGATGGATACGGTAAATTGTGGTGAATATATATGATTGCCTGTTGTATCACTTTGGAATACCCCTGTACCTTACATTGCTGCACCAATTTGCAGTAGAATGTGATCATTTCCTTCATCAACTGATTGGCTTTGTCTGTGGTTGGAGTAATTCAATTTTTTCTGCAAACTGGCTGGATACACGATCTAAATCATAGGGGTGTACCCCTCCCTGCTGGGCTGCCTTGCGTAAGATAGTATTCATAATAATACAATAATTTTTCCAGTTCCGCACAGGGTCCGCAAGCCTTCTGGAAATAAAACGAGGGCTTGAAAATTTATCTAATATGGTCATGTCCCCTAAACTGACTGCATGTATCATTTGTTCCTCTAATTCATACCGTCGCTCTACCTGTTCCATGGCTTTCAGCAGTGCACCCCGATTTTGGGCTGTTTGGGATGGATGATAGGACTCATGCTGGGAAATCTCCCAATTTATATCCAACTTCTGTACACGCAGTTCATGTTCCCAGAGTTTCTCACAGAGCATATAAATCATAGCATAAAACAAACTGTCATCCGGAATGGTCGGTACTCGGGTATAGAACTCCTCCATTTTTTCCACCCTAGTAATCGGGATTTGGTATGCCTCTGCCATTTCCCATATCTTTTTCTGGGATGGGCGCATGGATAAATATGGTCCCACCAAAAAATACCGGTGTTCCCACTTCTCAGGCAGTACAAGGAACAGATAGGTAAAGAAGAAATGGTCCGTCAGATGATAGATTACCCCCTCTTTCAAATACTGAACGAACTCCCAATAAATTTCTGCTAGGTTTTCCTTGAGCCCCACCAATGACCGAAAACCCAAATCTACTTCTTTTCTGTCCTTTTTTAGATACAAATACTGTAATTCAAACCAATCCATCGTTTTGAGAAAAAATTCCCACTCCTGTTCGTATAACATAAAACACACCCTTCTTACTCTACAAAAAATTGTGCACAATTTTCTATCCCTTTTTTCCACAGAATGACCGAGTAAAAAACAAAAATAATACGAATGAATGACAAAATTATTCTAACAAAAACGCCTCTCTTTCCACTACAATAAATACACGAAATCCAACAAAATGTAGAAGAAATGAGGTCTGTTTTACAAAAACAAGGGATGTAGTCCGACCTTTTTGGGTAAGAGATAAGTTGGATTATCTCTTTCGATTGATACTATGATCACACTGAGGAGGTTTTTTCATGCGAAACATTGTAAAGTTGAATCAAAAGTGGTGTTTTACCAAAAACACATCTGAACTGCCCACCACACTACCCAAAGACTGGTATCTTGTCAATTTGCCCCACACATGGAATCAAATTGATGGTCTGGATGGAAACAACGACTATTACCGTGGTATATGCTACTATGCAAAACTGATCCATCGAGTGGATTTGCCAGAAGCAGAGGAATATTATTTAGAGATAAATGGTGCAAATTCTTCTGCTGATGTCTATCTCAATGGGGAAAAGCTGGCGCATCATGATGGTGGCTATTCTACCTGGCGGGTCAATATCACAGATGCCCTACTGGACGAAAACCTTATTGTCATTGCGGTAGACAATGCTGCAAATGACACTGTTTACCCCCAGATGGCCGACTTTACCTTTTATGGAGGGCTGTATCGTGATGTGAATCTCATCTGTGTCAACCATTCCCATTTCCAACTGGACTACTATGGTGGTCATGGACTGAAGGTTACACCCAATGTATCTGGTATGGTACACGTTCAGTCATGGATTGTCAATCCAAAAGAAACACAACTCATCCGCTATACCATAACAGATGCCAGCCAACAGGTGGTTGCCTGCACAGAAACTGCACAGACTAATACCACTTTGACAGTGGAGCAGGTTCATCTATGGCATGGTCGCAAGGACCCCTATCTCTACACCATCACAGCAGAACTTTTAGAAAACAATCAAGTGCTCGACTCTGTGTCCATGCGTTTTGGATTCCGTAGCTATCAAATTGATGCACAACGTGGCTTTATCCTCAATGGAGAGGAATATCCATTGCGTGGTGTGTCTCGTCATCAAGACCGCTGGGAAATTGGAAATGCTCTTTTACCAGAACACCATTTGGAAGACATCAATTTGATTTGTGAAATGGGTGCTAACACCATTCGCCTTGCCCACTATCAACACGACCAGTATTTCTATGATTTGTGTGATGAACGCGGTCTGGTTGTTTGGGCTGAAATCCCCTATATTTCTCGCCACATGCCAAAGGGTCGTGAAAATACCATAACACAAATGAGAGAACTGATTGTACAGAACCACCACCATGCCTCCATTGTGGTGTGGGGATTGAGCAACGAAATTACCATTGGTGGAAATGATGACCCAGATTTGCTTGAAAATCACAAAATATTGAATGATTTGTGTCATGAACTGGATGAAACCCGCCCCACTGTGATTGCTGCTGTCAGTATGTGTCCCATTGACCACCCCTATCTGCAAATTCCAGATGTTGTATCCTATAATCATTATTTCGGCTGGTATGGCGGAGACACTGACATGAACGGTCCCTGGTTTGACCACTTCCATGAGACCTATCCCAATATTCCCATCGGTTGCAGTGAATATGGCTGTGAAGCCCTGAACTGGCATTCTTCCAACCCAAAGCAGGGGGACTATACAGAGGAGTATCAGGCACACTACCATGAGGAACTGATTAAACAGCTATTTTCCAGAAGCTATCTATGGGCAACCCATGTTTGGAATATGTTTGATTTTGGTGCTGATGCACGGAATGAAGGCGGTGAAAACGGTCAAAATCACAAGGGGCTTGTTACCATTGACCGTAAATACAAAAAAGATGCCTTTTACACCTATAAAGCATGGTTGTCTGATGAACCATTTGTCCATATCTGTGGGAAACGATATGTAAATCGTACAGAAGATGTCACAAAAGTCACTGTGTATTCCAATTTGGAAACGGTGGAACTGTTTGCAAATGGTACATCCCTTAGAATTCCTCTTAGATTTGAATGAAAAACTCAATCAAATATCAAAATAAAATATCCTAGGGATACAAAACGGGTCGCAGTGAGAACTTGGAACTGCGACCTGTTTTATCATACAAATTGTAATACTTAACTATAAATTTACAAAACAGAATGAAGCAAAGAGAAAACACTACTTCTCTTTTTCCCTTAGGGATGCTACAATCAAGCTAATCAATTTATAATTTATCTCATTTCTGAATCCTCTCTTTAGCCAAAGGATGTGTTTTATATGGGACTATTGGATAAAATAAAAGGGAAGCTAAACGACAAAAAAAGCTCAAAATTGAGTTGCCATATTTCATATGGTGAAGATGAAGAAGCAATCATAAAGGCTGGAATGGTAGAAATCCGTCGTGTTCTGATGGGGTATGACCATGATAAAAAAAGAAATTTGTTGTTGGCTCTGGATCGGTTTCTGGACCCATACTTTGAAGAAGATTATTCTGGTATTTATGAAGAATTGATGGAGCTTCTCCAACTTGTTGTGATTTCTTCCAATGATGTTGATGTATCTGTGGACGCTTTACAGCTTTTGTGTGATTATGGATGGTCGCCTTTTCAAATATTGGAAAACAATTTAGAGCAGATTCCACAGCAACTGAAACCATATGTACAATATGCCATCCATATGAATCAAGAACATTAGCTATGGTCAAAAAAGAATCTTTTATATGGTGTTATGATGGAATACAATTTACATGATTTGAAAATCAAAATAGAGCATTATTTTGATGGTCACTCTACAAAACAGGAGTTAGGAACATGGGGGCATGAAGCCTACTATGATCTGTTAACTGGTGGATATATCCAGCAAAAGAAGCTTGTTTTATATCCTTTTTTAAAGACAATATCCCAATTTCATTTAGAGGTAGACGACATACAGGACATATTTCCCAGCAGTGAAGCGGATATCAGACAAATACAGATGGTACTACAAGGGAAAAAAGATACTTCATTTTCCGTCACACTATCTATCCCACCTCAATTTCAAATCCCATCAAACCATGAAGTATTTAAACTTTTTTGTAAAGCACAGGCTACACTGACAAAGTGTATAGATACCTCTGTCTTTGATATGGAGTTGCAAAAATACATCAAACAAATTGTACAAATGCCAATCTCCAATCACACCGTTTTAGACATCATACAGGGGCAAATTGTATCGTTTTGTCATGCACTGTTTACGACAGATGACTTTGGATGGAAACCACCACTCAAACTATATGCCCATGCAGCCGCCCATGAAGGTCTTATCAAATTGAAACAGATGATAGAATGTTACACAGGGAACAGAAATTTCATTGTGATTGTATCATTTCAAAATGGGCTGCACAATTTGGAGCTTTTTATTTGAGCAGCAGGCATCCTAACAATTCCCTGCTCTGGCTCAATCAAATGGTACAAAAATTGATTCCCTTCCCTCATCAAAGAGGAATGTTACACTGTTTTCTTCCCACTTCAAAGAATAATCCTCTGTCTCGACTGGTTTGTCTGCGTTATTTTTTACCTCACTACCCCGAAAACTTATCAGCAGTGGATGAACTCTTTCATATACAGTAACTCGAACATCATGAATCAACTGTGCTTCCTCCACAACAATGGTATGTGTACCATCTGGAGAAGAAAAACTGTGATAACAGCCTCCCAGTTCATGGAGAAACAGACACACTGCATTAGACATCAGCAATAGTGCCACAAGACCACAGATTTTCATCCCCAGAAAAACACGGTCACTTTGCTTTTGTTCCGTTTCTAAGTGATAGTAATTCATACATAGCAATGTACCACTAATGAAAGCAATGAAATTGAATAGCATCTGAAGCAAAAATGCTGTACCCCATGTACTAATCATAATTTCATAGTCTCCTAGCAATGCAATCAAATTGAGAAATGGAAAAATGAAGCACAGAGAAAATGCTCCCCATAAAATCGCTTTCTCTTGTTTTATGTTCATTCTGTTCATCTCCTGTTCATCTGTTCTCTCAATAAAGGGAAATGCAAGATAGCTTTTTCCTTTTACATCATATCTTTTATACTCTCATATTGCACTAAAATGGGTAAATCCCAACGACCGTCAAACCGTTTCATTGCATCTATTATCTTCTTTTCTTTCTTCTATGTGCAGTTGTTGTTCAATAATTGAGAATGTCAATCATCAGCATCCATGAGCCTATGACTAAAACAATACAATAGACAAGAAATGCAGAATTGCACACAATTTTAAAGATAGTCTGTTTTTCTTTGTTTTTCTTTTTGAGCATATGAGTTATGGTAATCAAAAGATGACCTACAACAGGAATCCCACAAACAAAAAATATCAACGCCAATCCGAAAATCAAACCCATACTGTACACCTGCTTTTTCTTCCTGCCTCACTTGTGGATGCAACTTGTCCAAAAGTAGGCTGGTATGGTCACTATTAAATATAGTACCATCCATATTTTCTGTCATCCATTCTCAGGTTGTCTTAAATAGTCCATCCATAATTGGGCATTGCTACTTTTACAGTCTATCCCATTACTTCTGTCTGGAATAAACGCAAGCTGTTGTTCAATCTCATTACCAACCAACGAGATTCCCAAAAGTTGTGTAACATAAGCATCAAAACTGGGGGCTAATTGAATCAGTGAATTGTCAGCATCGGAATGATTTAAGTAGAAAATTGGCTTTTCCTTTGATGGTGCAGCCAAATTCATCCGAATCTCATCTCCACAGGGAACCTCACAGATTGCTAATGTACCAATCAGCTCATTTTCTTCTGTAACAATGCCATTTTCTCGCAAAACAATGCCATCTGGATTAAATCTTCTAAAATAATTAATTTTTGAAACCAATTCTTTCAGACTCCACACCAGACTTCCAGAATAAATAGCATTAAACCGATCCAAAAAGGTTGGCAATGCTTTTATTACTTTCAATCTAAGTTCTCTATCAAATGACCATCTTACATCCACTTCTGCGGAGATATTTGTTAAGTAATAAACAAAATCATCAGGCAACTGAATTTGACACGCTCTTTCCAGCTCTTTTACATCTTTCATATTGGCTGGCTCTGCTACAATTTCTGACCGAATTGTACCTCCCACCTTTTGTATCATTTCTTTGATTTCTGTGATGCGATTTAAAAATTCAGACCGGTTCATTCTTTTTCTCCCTTCATATTCTTTCCTATCCAATAGAACAGGATTATAATATCTAAAAGTTACTAATGAGACAATAACCCTCTACTCCAATAAATCCTCTAAATCAAATTCATATTCATTTCTTGATAACTTTGTCATAAAATCCTCAAAACTCTCTTCTATGGGGATCAAGCACTGAACCAGTGTAGTTCGGTTCACAGGAATGGGATTCTCTTCATATTGTTCCTGAAGTGTTTCTGGAGGAAAAACATAGCTTAAAACTGATTGCCCATTCTCTTGTTCCAAGGAAAGCAAATTGTGATCACAGATATAAATCGCTGTATGTTCATCATACAAATCTGCTAGAATTGAATTACCACCTATTGTGGTTGCAATGACCATAAAGCCAAATTTGATGAGGTAACATCCAGGTACCAATTGGGTGTATTCATCCCGCATTCTGTTGAGGTCTGCTAAATAGAGACCTGCATCATTCATGGGCACATTTGTAGGATTCATTTCTTGATAAAATTGCACCATAGATTCTGGAATTTTTAATTCACGCAAATGGTAGATGTCATGTTCTGCCCATACAGCGGAGTGAGTCAAACATGTATCATATAGTTTGGTCAACGCCTCCAGCTCCATTTCAGATGCTTTCTCGAAAAATGGGGCATCTGTGTCCTCAGTACCATCTGTATTTTGTTTAAAGTTCTGGTAAATCCATTTATCATTCATGATTCATAATAACCCCCATTTTAATCACATTGGGTCACTGTCTTAGTTGTGCCATCTTTCTCATCCCAAAAAACATAAAAGGAAACACCATACAAGCCCCCATCCCGACGAATGGTAGCATCCAGTTGTCCCACAAAAATCATAGGCTTTCCGTTATGAAATTGCCACTCTGTTTCTTGCAGCCAATGGGGGTACTCTTTCATCACTTTAAAATCTCTTTTGATTGCTCTCTCAAAATATCCCTGTCTTTCCCTTTTGTCTCCAGAAAACTGCTTCCAAAGGGTACAAAAATAGCTTTCCATTGCATCACTTGAAATTGGGTCAATCCCCATATCCTTTCCCAACCCAAGCAACAATTCTAACATATCCTCTGGCAGCTCAGTCTCAAAATCAAATTCATAATCCATAAATGTTCCTCCTCTGCAAGATTGAGTTCTCCAACAAATCTACTTGTCATTTTCAACACTTCATTAGAATAGCAATTTTTTTCATATTTGACAATCTGTGAGGCAATTTTTTCTGTCCTGTATCAGCACAGAATGAAAAATGGTCCCTATCTGTTGGAGAAGATGCCAACGGACAGGGACCACTTGTTCAGGAAGCTATTTTTGAATTTGGGTGAACTTCATCTTGAAACACTTTGAATTTTTCTTCAATTCCAAACGCTTGGTTCATCTGCTCATAAATAAGAAACTGAGAGAGAAAGACAATGTACCACAGACCTAGGATGGGAATGCAAAGCAGTGTCCAAGGCAGCAAAAACACAAAAAACAGACTGTATAACAACTGTAAAAGTGTCACCCCCATCATCCGCCAAAAATATTTTACAGTAAACAGGATAATGTTCCGTATCCGATTCAATGCAGTTTGGCGGAACAAAACCAGTTGCGACCAATAAAGGGTATTGAGTAACAAAAACAGTGCGCCAGAAAATAGGTAAAATGTAATGGTACCCAACGTCTGAGACACCTCTGACCACCAGAAAAGGGCCGCCATAAAGGCATACATCCCCACCAGTAGACCAAAAACAGCACCAGACAGCAGGCTTTCCCCTAGATTCTGGCGCCAGCTTCTTTTCCATGCTATCCACCAGGGTTCTGGTGCATCCCGCAATCCCCGTAAAATACTGTCATACAGCCCTGCCAGAAAGGGACCAAAAAGCATTCCACCTAAAATAGATAGGGGAACAAGAACCAGAATACTACTGGACAGGATGGCATATCCAATCCCAACAGCCAGAGGAATTCCTCCCAGTACAGTGAACAAATTGAGTTTAAGCCAAGAAGCAGCATGTTGGGAGAGCAACTGTTTGTAGCGATTCAACCCCACTTGACGCACGTTGGAATCGTAATATGAATCCTCATGGACAAATAAACCCACAACACATTCCCCTTTCTTTTATGCACTGTAATGGCAGCCATCTAGGAATGAAAGCAGAATCTCCCGCTCCTGTCCTGTGAACGTCTCTCGACAGAGCAACTCTGCACTCATTGCATAAGTATCATATACCGTAAAAGCTGAAATTCCCCGATGATAAGGGTTGGTTTCTGAGTTGCACTCATAAGTCAGCAGGGTATATGTTTGACCATTTCTGGTTTCATCCCATATCTCTGTTATGGTATAGGTTTCCTGCTGCCGCTCTATCCACTCCTCTTTATTTTGTTGTGCATACTCCTCATCTGCACACCCAGCCACAAGTACATAGAGCTGTGCATCATAGACCTCTACCTCCTCCCCATCCTCATTGGTATAGGGGGAGGGTTCTCCGGTTGCCCATGTGGCATAGTAGAGGTCTTCCCCAGTCAGTACAGAGTAATTTTCCAACAGAAAAAAATCATTCTCCGGTTCCTCTGTTCCCAGTACAGAGCCAAGCATGGTCCAACTGGAATCCCACGGTGACCCATCGGCTGCCTGTTTAGGATACTGGCTGCATCCATTCAACCCCAGCAGACCAACTGCGATCAGCAGGAATACCCCATATTTCCACCCTTTCACTGGTCACTCCCCCTTGTTATGGTGTCCCAAAGGATATCACATTCCTCAATATTGGCACAGGTGCGCTCTGTCCAAAAGCCCCGGCGAGCCACAAAGAGGGAGGCAAGCCGCTCCTGGTTGTTTCCAACGATTTTTTGATTTAAAATCGTTTCTGTGTACTCCCCCAGCGACAAATTACAGAGGACTGGGCATTCTGACCAGGAGAGAGAGCAGGTTTCATAGTCCTGATCGGTTTCTTCTGGAAGGCTGCCATCCAGCCTGCGTAAAATCTGAACATTTTTCTGAACTGTCTCTGGGTCCTCCAATAGGAAAAAGTAACTATCACAGGCATCCAAATCTGCCATAAGCCTAGCACTACTAGCGTAGGCATACATAGCCCCCTCACCTGAACCGTCCCCTATCACATACTGATGTAAGCGAACGACCACTTGACCATCTCCATTACAATCTGTTCCCAAATCTGCCAAAGCAGATTCCAGGGACACCGCAGTATCCTGTGGTAAAGCCACAGAACCAATATAAGCCATCTGATAGTCTGGTATGATCTGTCCAACTCCCAATACTCTGCCTCCCAGATAAACCCCAAGCGTAAGCAACCCCACACTTAGAAGAACATGCCATTTATGATAATACCACCAATTCGCCCGTTTCTGCCTAGGTGTCAATTCCTCTATCCGGTCTGGCGTCACTGTTCGGTATTTCCATTTGAGATATTCACTTGCCATTGGTCACACCCCATCCCTAGTTGTACCGCCATAGGCATAACTGACAGGCAAGCAAATGAGACTAGGCAGGTCGCTCCTGTCCTCTTTCAAAAGGATATCCACACAGGTCTCGGCCAATAGGGGGATGGGCTGAACAATGGTGGAACACTCAGGGGTATGCCCCATATGGATGGCTGTTCCATCAAATCCAATGAGCTGTACATCCTGTGGCGCATAAATCCCAAACCCTGCTAGCATCTTTTGAATTTCCAGTGTCAGTCCATCGGTACAGCAAAAAATACCATCATAATCCAAATGCCCCTGATGGATATGGTTCTCTAAAAACGACCGAAATGGTCCATAGCCATCGCTGTCGCACAGATATAGGGTGTCATGTTCCACCCCTGCCCCACAACAAAAGCTCTCAAACCCATCCCGCCGTTTGTCTGACTCACCAGCCACAGTGGAGCCAATCCGTAAAAATAATAGCCGTTCACAACCCAACTCTACCAGCTTTTTGGCTGCCATCTGCCCACCGCCAAAGTTGTCTGAGGCAACACAAGGGACATTGGGGCTAACATAACGGTCAAAGCTGACAAAGGGGACCTGGTCTGCCACCTGTAACTCTGGGTTGTAGGTCAACCCAATGATCCCATCCACCTGGTTTTGTTGCGCCATATGGATGTACCGCTGTTCCGCCTCTGGGTCAAAATCTGTGATAGAGAGAAACATCCGATAGCCCCGTTTTGTCAGTGCCTGACAGAGATTCTGTGTAAGAACAGAAAAGAAAGGATTGATGATGTTGGGCAACACAACAGCCACAGCGTAGGTCCGGTTGGTTTTTAATCCCCTTGCATAGCTGTTCACCTGATAGCCCAGACGTGCAGCCGCTTCTAACACACGCTGGCGGTATTCTTCCCCCACGGTCCCATGATTGAACACCTTGGATACTGTACCCAGTGCCACACCTGCCTCTCGTGCCACATCTTTCATTGTTGGAGCAGAACCCCATTTCATTGATGTCACCGCCCTTTTCTTGTGAAACGTATCATTCAAATTCTATGGAATTTCAAAATCATAACTTCATTATATCTATGAAACGTTTTTTTGCAATATGTTTTTTCAAAAATAAATCTATCTGCAAATTTCTTTCCAGTTTGCACAAAAAATACAACATTTTTTTATAGAGAACAGAGAACTGAAAAAAAGAAAACCAATTACCTTGACAGTAGAAGTACCTTAGCGTATGATTGGTTTAACTTAAGATGTAACGTTTCGTCCCCACTACTGGGACATTCTTTTTTCTATCTTCGTGAAACGTTACATTTGTATGCCGGCACAGAATCCTTTCATAGAAAGTGAGGTGAAACTCAACCTATTCAATTCAAACAGGGAGTGAGACAATGTGAGTCAACCATATCAACCTGCTGTGGGAGCCCTTGCCCCTCACAGAAAACCATTAAGCCGTCAGATTCTGAACAACTGGCAACTCTACCTGCTTTTGCTGGTCCCAGTGGTTCTGACCATCATCTATAAGTATGTCCCAATGTATGGCATTCAAATTGCATTCCGTGACTTTAAAGCCAGTCTGGGGTATACAGGCAGTGAGTGGGTCGGTCTATACTGGTTTGAGCGTTTTTTCAGCTCTCCTACTTGTGTCCGAATGATCAAAAATACCATCCTCATCAGTTTGTACAGCCTGCTATGGACCTTCCCCATCCCCATTATTCTATCCCTCATCATCAATCAGCTTCGCTTTCATCGGTATAAACGTCTGGTACAGACAGTATTGTATGCCCCTCATTTCATCTCCATTATGGTGGTATGCGGTATGTTGCGGATTTTCTTAAGTCCTTCTGGTGGGTTAATTAACCTGATTTTCGGTACCAGTATTGACTTTTTGACGGAATCCTCCGCCTTCCGCACCATTTACATCGCCTCAGGTATCTGGCAGGATGCCGGTTGGGGGTGTATTATCTATCTGGCTACCCTTGCCAATGTGGACCCCGGGCTTTATGAGGCTGCAAAAATTGATGGTGCCTCTGTATTCCAGCGAATCAAAAACATTGACCTTCCAGAACTGCTGCCTATGGCTATCTTAAACCTGATTATGGCAGCGGGCGGTCTGATGAATGTGGGCTTTGAAAAGGTGTGGCTGTTACAGACAGATCTGAACAAAGCCACCAGTGATGTCATTGCTGTCTATGTCTACCAACAGGGTATTGAAAATGCCAAATACAGTTACTCTACAGCAGTGGGGCTATTTAACACAGCCATCAACATCATTTTGCTTCTGATTGTCAACCGGATTGCGTCCAAAGCTTCGGATGTAGAATTTGTCTAAGGGGGGATCACCATGAAAAAATCCTATGGACTGTCTGAGCGTACCAGTGATATCATCCTAGTAGCGATCACTGCTGTTGTGCTCATCATTGTGGCTTATCCCCTCTACTATGTTCTCATTGCCTCAGTCTCCAATCCTTATGATGTATATGCCGGAAAAACATTCCTGTTTCCCAGCGGCTTTACGTTAGAAGGATATGCAGCTGTATTCAAAGACCCCAATATTGTCTCTGGCTTTCTCAACTCGGTGAAATATACCGTGATTGGCACCATATTTTCTGTCACCATGCTCTACATCACTGCCTATCCCTTGGCTCAGCGGGATCTGCCAGGTCGAAAATTCCTGAGTGTCTTCTTTTTGATTACCATGTACTTTGGTGGTGGTCTGGTCCCCACCTACTTGGTGGTCAAGAGCACTGGTCTAGTGGGTAGCATGTGGTCCCTATTTCTGCCTGGTGGTGTGGCAGTAGGCAATATGATTATTGTACGCAACTATTTCCAAAACAGCGTTCCCAAAGACCTGATTGAGGCAGCCCAGATTGATGGCTGTTCTAAAATGGGGATTTTTCTTCGGATTGTCATTCCCCTTTCAAAACCCATCTTAGCTGTGATGGCAGTTTTCTCTATGGTCGCTTACTGGAATGACTGGTTTACTGCCCTGATTTACTTAGGCGGCGAAGGTTCCCCGCTCCCCCTTGTCATGCGCAATATTCTCATCAAAAGTTCTGCCTCTGCTTCTCAGGCGGCTACCATCTCTGGAGGATATGCAGAGCTGAATAAGCTGACGGAACTTTTAAAATTCTGCTCTATGATTGTGGCTGCGGTACCCATGCTGGTCATCTATCCCTTTGTCCAGAAGTACTTCGAAAAGGGCTTTATGGCTGGCGCAGTAAAGGGTTAAGAAAGGAGACCAGACCATGAAACAACAGAGAAACTATGTACTTTCTTCCACTCTGGCAATCTTATTATCAGCAGCTACCCTGTCTGGGTGTTCCAGTGGATTGGTAAACAATGTAAACACTGGTGAAATCAATCCCAATACAGAACAGACCGAGTTTGAGATTATGGGTGGCATTTCTGCCCTGTCCAGTGGCTATGAGGACAATGAGGTACTTCACGCACTGCAAGAAAATGTAGGCATTAAAATCGACTGGGAGACCATGTCCGATTCCTTGGCAGAACAGGTCAATATTCGTATTACCGGTGGTCAGTATCCAGACGCCTTTATGGGTGTGGGGTTCTCTAACTATGATTTGGCTCGCTATGGGGATGATGGTACCTTTCTGGACCTGACCCCCTATCTCACCGAAGAGATTATGCCTAATCTGTGTGCAATCCTAGAAGAGCACCCAGAAATTCGGGCTGCCATTACGCAAGAGGATGGTAAAATCTATGGTCTGCCTTCTGGAGAACAGATGACCACCGCTGGCATTGGTGCAGATACAGACGAAAGCTGGTCCATCTATACCATCCCTCAGTTCAGTATGATCAATAAAGCGTGGTTGGATGCACTAGGTCTGTCTGTGCCTACCTCTTTGGATGAACTTCACGATGCACTGACTGCATTCAAAGAAAACGATATGTCCCACACCTACTATGGCAATGATGCTGGCTCCACCATTCCAATGTCCACAGGGTTTGACGAGTGGTGCTGGGGTCAAAATATTTTCTATGCTGGTTTTGGTTTTACCAACTGGCCAAACGATGTATGCAATGATCTGCATCTGAAAAGCGATGGTACAGTAGAATTTCTCTGTACCACTGATGCCTACCGGGATTGTATGGATTATTTCCATACATGGTTCCGTGAAGGTCTTATGGATGTGGAAATGTTCAGCCAAAGCGACAGCCAACTTATGGCAAAATGTCAACAGGGCTATGTGGGTGTATCTACCTGGTGGTATATTGATGAACTGATGGGGGATTATGCCGACGACTATGTCTTTTTACCTCCCCTCACTGGTCCAAAGGGCACAGAATATGAGGACGTATGCAATATCACCATTCGCCCAGGCTCCCCTATCACCTCCGGTCAACTGTGTATCACTGGCAAATGTCAAAGCCCCATCAACCTGTTGAAGTTTTTTGACCAGTGGTATGATGGGGAAACTGCCATGCAGCTACACTATGGTCCGATTGGTGTTTACTTTACTGAACAGGACGAGAATGGTATGTGGATGTCTATTACAGATGAACAAGCACGGGCGGAGTATGGCAAAAGTGCTGGTGAATTGCGCAGTCAATATGAAGTCTACGGTCCCAAATTGATTTTAGCTGAGTACTATCGAGATGTCTTCTATATGGAGCCAAATGCCATCAACCGCCTTACATGGCTGGCTGAAGACTGGATGCCCTATGTAAAAGAAACCAGTGTCTATCCTGTGGATTGTACTTTTACTGGTATGGAAATGGAAACCCTAGATTGGCACAAATCAGATTTTGAAACCGCTGTCCGGGAACAGGAAGGTTTGTGGCTGAAAAACGGTGGACAGGGCGGTGGTGCTATCACCGATGAAGAATGGGAAACCTATCAAGAATTTCTGAGCAAAAAATGTGGGATGAATGACATGCTCCAAGTCTATCAGGATGCCTACAACCGCTATATTGGAGCGGCAGATTAAATTTCCCCTCTGTTGAAACCAAATGTATTGGAAAGGATGAACTTGATGATTCATACACAACTGCAAAAAGCCCGGGAGTTTGAATCCCAATATGGCTCCCTCATCCCAGAGGTTGATCGCCCCGCATTCCATGCCACCCCTACGATTGGCTGGATGAATGATCCCAATGGCTTCTCTTTTTACCAAGGGAAATGCCACCTGTTCTATCAATATCATCCCTATTCCAATGAATGGGGTCCCATGCATTGGGGACACTTGACCACAGAGGATTTCATTCACTGGGAACGGCTGCCTGCAGCTCTTGCTCCCGACCAACCCTATGACACCGCTGGATGCTTTTCTGGTGGCGCAGTGGAGCTGCCAGACGGGCGACAGCTACTGATGTACACTGGAGTTCAGCGGGAACAAGACGAGGAGGGATTCCTGCGGGATATCCAGACCCAATGCATTGCCATTGGAGATGGGCTAAACTATGAAAAATACCCCTCCAACCCTGTGCTCACAAAGGCAGACTTGCCAGAAGGTGGCAGTGCGGTAGACTTTCGTGACCCAAAGGTATGGCGTGCAGAGGATGGAACTTATTTCGCTGTCATTGGCAACCGTACCCCAGATGACAGTGGAGCCATTCTGCTCTACCAAAGCCAAGATGCCCTACAATGGAACTATGTGTGTACCTTAGACGCCTGCCACAATCAGTATGGAAAAATGTGGGAGTGCCCTGACTTTTTCCCTTTGGATGGTCATCAGATTTTAATCACCAGCCCACAGGATATGTGCCCCATCGGTTTGGAATTTCACGCAGGCAATAACGCCCTATGTTTCATTGGAGATTACAATGGGACGGAGTTTCAACGGCAATCGGTTCAGGCAATTGACTATGGTTTGGACTTCTATGCCCCTCAAACCCTCCTTACTCCCGATGGGCGGCGGATTATGATTGCATGGATGCAGAACTGGGCTACGGCAGGAGCCAAACCTGCTCACTGCCGCTGGTTTGGTCAGATGACCCTTCCACGGGAACTATTTGTACAGAACGGGCGTCTATGTCAACAACCTGTAAAAGAATTGGAAAACTTCCGAACACAACTGGTCACCCACCGGAATATCCCCATCAGCGGAGAAGTTAGTTTACCCGGGGTTCAGGGGCGTATGGTGGACATGACGGTAACAATCCGTCCAACCGGTGGGGAACTCTATCATTGGTTCCGTGTACATGTGGCAAAGGATGGAACACATGATACCATCATTCGCTATAAGCCCAACGAAAGCACCCTGAAAATCGACCGTACCCGAAGCGGTCTCCCCCATGATATTGTCCACACCCGCAGCTTTTTGGTACGTTCCCAGGGTGGAGAACTAAAATTGCGAATTATTCTGGATCGATTCAGTGTAGAGGTCTTTGTCAATGATGGAGAACAGACAGCCAGTTCTGTTATCTATACCCAGCAGGAAAGCAATGCCATTACCTTTGAGGTAGAGGGACAAGCCCTAATAGATGTGGAAAAATATGACTTAACCATTTAAAAAGGCGGTGGAACATATGAATCAAACGATGGATGTAGTTGCTTTGGGTGAACTGTTGGTGGACTTCACCTGCAACGGGACCAGCCCCCAAGGCAATCCCCTTTATGAAGCAAATCCAGGTGGTGCCCCCTGTAATGTGTTGGCTATGTTGTCCAAGCTAGGCAAAAAAACAGCGTTTATTGGCAAGGTAGGAGAGGACCAGTTTGGGCACCTCCTGCGTCAGGTGGGACTGGATGTGGGTATCTCAATGGACCATCTTGTGATGGATTCCAGTACTCACACCACATTGGCATTTGTCAAAACAGCAGAAAATGGAGACCGGGACTTTTCTTTTTATCGGGACCCTGGGGCTGATCTGTGTCTCACCCCAGATGAGGTTCCAGAAAATCTCATTGCATCGTCCAAAATTTTTCACTTTGGTTCTCTTTCCCTCACAGGAGAACCTGTACGCAGTGCCACTCAAAAAGCAGTAGCCCTTGCCAAATCAGCAAACTGTATCCTTTCCTTTGATCCCAACCTCCGTCCCCCGCTTTGGAACAATTTGGAAGAAGCAAGAGAACAAATTCATTGGGGACTTGCCCAGTGTGATGTACTGAAGATTTCGGATGATGAACTACTCTTTTTCACTGGGGAAAGGGATTTTGATGCAGGAGCAGCCAAACTGGCAGCGCAGTTTCCCAATCTTCGTCTCATCAATGTGACCGCTGGAGCCTATGGAAGTATCTCCTACTACCAAAATCTGCGTGTGTTCCAGCCAGGTTTATCTCTGGGTGGTGTCATTGAAACCACCGGTGCAGGCGACACCTTCTGTGCCTGTGTTCTGAATTTCCTGCTGGAACATGGATTGGAACACCTCACATCCAGCGAACTATCCCAGATGCTGCGCTTTGCCAATGCAGCGGCTTATTTGGTTACAACTCGACGGGGTGCCATTCGTTCCATGCCAGAACCCGAACAGGTATTGGCTCTGTTATAGCCTGTTCAACCTCAACCAGAAGTAATATGCTCCCTTTAGGACAACCGTTGATTCACGGTTGCTCATAAAGGGAGCAATTTTATTTCACAAAAAGAAAATGATATGGGTATCCCAATGTCAGGATGGCAGTATACCCCATCTCTGTCGCCTTTGCAATGGAATGGGTGATAGATTTTCTACCTAGCCTTTGACGATGATATTTAGGAGAAATAAAAACTGGTCCAAAAGTGATAGTTGGAACCTCTCCCTCTGGCGTTACAATTTTAGAATGTGTGTAGAAAATAGCCCCTTCCACAATGCCATCTACTTCAATCACAAATGTAAGTTCCTTCATAAAATCGGGATGTGACCGTATTTTATGCACAACATAGTGCTCAGCAGCCCCGGGAAAATACAGGTTCTAAAAGGCTTCTCTTGCCACTTCCTCCGTTCTGCGATAATCTTTTACTTCCTCATTGCGAATGATAAGATTCATATTTCTTTTGTACCTCCTTTTTTATGTTCATCGAGCCTTTGCAAATTATCTTGTACCTACATCTCCTTTTCAATTTCCTGTGTTGTGAAAACGGAAGTATTGAACAATTGATTCATTTGACTAAATTTTTAATAAACTCTTTTTGTGCATCACTTAATAAAGATGCCAAATTCATAAACTCACTCTCACTTGTGATAGATAGCAAATTATCTAAACAAGTGAGAAACAAAGTAAAAACCCAATTTATATCATATGGTTCATACTCTGCATTGGGATTGCAAGAATAATATCGAAGATATGTGATTAGAGTTTCCTTTTCAACATAAAAATCAAATTCTTTCATATAAATCAACCTCGAACTCAATCAATAGAGATTCCCGCTGGACAGTGTTACATTATTCAAATAAATAATCACTTCTTACAGGTGATTATTTAAAAAATTTAGCTAGTTTCTTCAAAAAAATCAATTCTTCCTCCGTCATACTTTCAATTAAATCCTGCATGTCTGTGTCTGCTATATTTTCTCTTAGATTATCAATTGTTGCACCCCAAAGATTTCCTTTCCAATCTAAATTATCATTTTGTGTCTTTTTTAATCCTTGGAGGTATTCTAAAATATCACTGTTGTTACAAAAATACATTTACATTTATTTTCCTTTTTCCAAATTTTAATCACAATTCTAAATTCATTCTTTTCTACTTTTCTTTGAGTGCATTCTTATTTAAAAAGAACATATTAGCTTTTTGAGATTTGTCTTTGTCATAAATAATAGCCCTAAGTGGAGGATGTCCTGTTTCAAAATCAAAAATAATGATATCTTTTTCTTTTCTATTGAATGAAATATGAATCCATACAGGAACAAGTGGTGAATTCCATGCTACTAACTTTTCTATTTCCTCCAGTGTAAACAATTTATTTGCTATATTTTCTTCACTTAATATAACTAAACGCATGATATTATCTAACCCATTAAATGACTTATTTTTTCATAAACTGGGATTATCTGAAACCTTATCGCATTTTTATCTATACTTTTATCTTCCATTATTTCATCAACTGTCGACAACAAATTGTTGTGAAAAATAAATGGGCTCATTTCTTTTATCTGTTCCATATCATCAAAAAATACACCTCCATAGAGAATATATTCCCACTATTTATATTTTGGTTTTCTCAAATAAATCCTCTTGCCAATAGAATAATCCAACTGATAAAGAATCATCATAAAACAAAAGAAAAATAGATACTCCATTCTAAAAAAACACATAAAAATCGGTGACCACTGTTCCAGAAGTGCTATACTCTCCTCATAAGGTAAAATTATGCTCATCACATATAAATAAATCAAGATGGAGTATGTACTAACTGTCCAAAAGAAATTGATTAACCAACATACACAGCCTAGAAATGCCATTTTATTGCGGTCTTCTGGTGCTGTTTTTGAATCCCGAGACCTGTTACGTTGCCCCGCGATTAAAATTTCCTGCATACGCTTGTTCTTTACAACATAGTAGGCTCTCCAACTCAACAAATATGGAAAATAACAGGAACACATGGATGAAAGGAGCCCTGAAATTATTGTCTGTAAAATACATGCGAAAAAGAAAACAATAAATGTCTCAAATGACATAGCTTCTGACCTCATTTCACCTATTTATTTTAATCGCTGTTCCTATGAAACAAACAACTTACCTAAAAAACCAATTTGGCTATGAAAGTTAGAAATCTTTTGTACCAACATAAGCGAGTCTTTTGATTTGATTTGTATTTAAATCCATGCTTTTCTAGTATTGCTTTCTCACGAGCTGCTATATCAGTATCACAATTCGTGCAGAACACCTTTGAAACATTATCTTCAAATATATAACCTGGTGGTATTTTGGACTTCATATCATTGGATAGAAATTGAATTTTTTCGCAAAATTGTCTCCTTTGTTCATCACTTTGGAAATCAAGTGTCTCAAAGCATTTTCCATCGTCAACAAAAAGTGAATTGTATTCAGCCTGTACTTCCAGAAGCTGTTCTAATAGTTGCGTTTCTGTTTTCCATTCTTGTGGAACTCCAACCTCTACTACCCCGGACTCATCATAAATCCAGATTGGAAATTCATTCCACTCCATTTGAAATGATATTTTATACATACAATTCAACTCCTCCACTCACACTTGACTGTTTCTTCAATCCAAATATCAGAATATACTCCACCAACTGTGTAATGAAAGAATTTATTTCAAATTATCGTTTTTTTACACCCACTTGTTCCAACCAGCCTTGGAGCTTTTTTGCTTGTGTACCATCATGCCACCGCCAATCAAAGGCATCCCATTTTCCTAATTTTAGTATAGTATATTTTGGTATTTTCTTCAATCTTATTTTACTACTATCTACTTTTTTCGCTTTGTCAACATGAAAAAAGAGCAGTCGATTTCTCAACTACTCTTTTGCAGGAGGTATTCTGTTTTTGCTGCACATTTTGGAAGTCCCACCTTTCTGCATACCCTATTGATAGGTTTGCATTTCTTCCACTGCCTGAATTTTCTTAAGAATGGACTGAACAATCATCTCAATATCACTTCCAGAACTGTAATCTGCAACCGTGATAAAGTTGACACGTCCCGCCTTTTTCAACGCCTCAGCAGCATCTTTGCCTTTCTCCTGGTCATACACTGCAATGGATTGACCACCATTGGATTTTACAAGTTTCATACATGGAACATCTGTCAACCCATCACCAATATAAATCATATTACAGAAAGGAACTCGCCGCTCCTGTTCTGGTGTAAAGCGATTTAACTTATCTGCACTCTTACTATCAATGGTTAATATTCCTTTGTTGATGCGAAACAAAAACTGTGTTTTTGCCGTGTAATTCACAGCAAATTTAGGCCATTTAATCGAGCCAGTGTAATCATACATAAATTCACAAGCATATATTTTCTTGAAAAATTTAGAAATCTCTGTGCCTTCAATAATTTCTTTTATCCCAGAAGAAACAATATAATGCTCAATCCGTACTCCAATTTTTTCTCCATATGCGTTGATGCGTTCAAACCATGTTTTTACACCATCAAAGTACTCTACTTTGGCTCCCATCTCTCCAAAGGTATCCTTTGTCACAACAATTTCCTTTTCTTTGGCTTTTTCAACCATCTTGTACATATATGCCAGAATATTATCCATTTCTTCCCGGTCGGTCAAGGCGTTCACATCATCCCAAAAAGCGGCAGGGCTCATTCCCAATGTAGGAATAAAGGCATATTCTTGCATATCCTTTGTGCAAAGTGTTTTATCAAAATCATATATAATCGCTACAATCGGTTGTCTCATATGTATCTCCTCTCATACTCCCATAAAAGTGATAAGCAGTTTATTCATCCGCCTCATTTTCCATATCTTCTATCACTTGTTTCCCAATGGCTCGACCACGGTTTGTAAATGCTTGCAACTCTTTGACTGTCAAAGGATATGTCTTGCTATCTGTCTGTTCACACAATTGAATTGGAATCCCCTCATGATTTAGGCTTTGAATCATTTTCATCATTGACTTTTTCCCATCATAGGAACCACCACTACATGAAAAAATCACATCATTTGATTCTATTCTTCTTTTCAGTTCACCAATGGAAGTATCAGGAAAATATTCTCTCAATACTTTTATCATACTTGCACTAACAGTTGTATCAGCCAAGCTTAATTCAAATAGGTTCATAGACTCTCCTTCCGTTAAAAAGTTGTAGTACATCAACTATGTTGGACAGAAATGTAAACTTTAGCATCTTTTCTGGCATCCGTTCCCCAAAAATAAATGCGATTACGGGCAAACAAATCATACCAAGGAAAGGGAGAGCGTTTGTCAGGATAAAATCCGCTAGCCTGCGGTGGTGCATTTTCACACTTTGGAAACTGAAAGCCTTCTTTGATTTGAAATAAAAGTTTTAACTTTTCCGTTGTAGCATAATTTCCAGGTGTTTCATTTTTACCCATAACCCATATTGGTTTTCCACCAAATGTAAAGATAGCATCTTTGTCATTCTTGTCACTTAAATGAAATTCAATCTTCCGAGATGCAACCCGTTCACAATCATTTTTTAATGGCACCCCATCAGCAGTATCAAATACAATCACTCTAAAATTTCTCTGATAGGAATCAAGAAAGCCAGCAGGAATTTCCACATGATAAAGAGAAGAACCCAAGGGTATCTCAGGAATACAGAACCGATGTCCAAAACAATCTAAACAATAAAATAAAGCCAAAGTTTTTCCTTCCCAAATATGCCCTTTGGGAAAAGCAACCTGAAACATGAATGACATTTTTTGTGAACATAGAGTGCATGTTGGAATTGATATTTCTGGAGGCAATTTAGGAATCCCTCCAATAAATGAATCATCAGAATCCTGTTGCGCCACTGTCTCTATGGTACAGTTCCAGATATTTTTCATTTGATTTATTCACGTCCTTTCACCTTGCAATAAAACAGGATACATATTATTTCTTATTTGCTTATATAGTGTTTGATAATTTCAATGATATACACCATTCCAATAGATTCTAATCTCCTTAAACCTATTTATATGACTTTATATGGCACCATACTTTAACATTCTCCACATCCATGTATAAAATGTGTCATCCTCTCCTTGTGGCGATAAACTAAATCGTTCTGCTTTCCAGATTTTTCCCTTGAGCGGTCCATTCAAAATTAAAAGTACTTGTGTATTTTCACTACAAATTCCATTATCGTGATATACTGCGAAAGGTAGGGCACCAGAGATTACACTGTAATCAGGGGATGCCCATATGTCGGAGGGTTCCTGTTCTGGAGAAATACCCGCAAACACTTCACTTTGCCATATACTATGATCACGATTATAGTTCCAAAAGAGATGGGAACGAATTTCTTTTGTGTTTTGATCAAAGGGGAATGGTTCATTTAACCGTTTTAATGAAGAAAAATCGTTTAACCGAAACATAGTTCCACCTTGTTTGCTGTTTGTAGCATCGAAATGATAGCATCCATCTGCAATCTGTGTAATAAATTCCACATACTCTTCTGGCAATTCAATTCCATGCTCTCGTTCAAAAGCTCGGACTTCATCCATCGAAATCGGTGGATTCCACTTGATTTTTCTACAACTTCTATGTGTCATCGCTTCTCTAATCGCCAGTAGTGGGTCACTTGATTTCTGCTTTTCCCTCTCCTTTGCTGCCAACTCCTCAATTTTTGAAGAAAGTTTATGACTGAGATACAAATCCAACCATTCATTAAAATAAACTTTGGGTAAACGAAGTATCCCATAGTCATCCATTAACCATACCTCGCCACGGAAAGCCCCAGTTACAATCAAAAGCTAATACTCATCACGGTCTGTATTATCAGAAGCTATCATGAAGTACCCTTTATTTCTCTTTTCCAAGAACAGCTCAAAATCCTCTGCATCTGTCGTAGACCAAGAATCTTGAAGCTCAAACTCTTCATGAATATGCTCAAGATTTAAATGATCACCAAATTCAGTTAATTCAATAGAATCCTCTTCAGGTACACACAAACTACCACCATTTCCAATTTTAGAAATGAAATCCCTATACTCGGCAGGTAACGAGAAATGGAATCTTTTTTCGATTGTTTCTATCAATTCACAAGAAATGGGCTGCTTCAGTTCTTGAAATTCTTTCTGGTTTTTGTTCCACATGTTTGATGTATTGTCCATATACATTCATTCCTTTCTACTGTACTTCTATGCATAATTTTCATAATCCAATGGATCCGCAGGTTGCTATACATTGTAGTGGTTGATTCCTAAGCATCCTCGTCCTTATGTCATTGCACTCATACTATGGGAGTTTACATCTATTCTTTGATCCCTTCATTTACCAGATATATCACTGACATTTTATCATCTTTCCTCACCCATCACAATCTTTCTATTCTTCTATTTTCACAGAGGAACCATAGCAACCTTGTATGGTCTGAATTTGCTCCTGTGTTTTTGCAATAAACTCTCTACCTCCAGCTACTCCAACCATAAAATAATCTGTACATATGCCAATAACAGAGTATAATGAAAATAAAATGATATTTATATTCTGAAAGGTAGAACATATGATACGAGAAATGAAAAAAACAGACTGGGACCGTGTGAGTGAAATCTATCAACAAGCTTTATCAGAGGGAACATCCACATTTAATACCGTTTGCCCAGATTACAAAGAATGGGATAATAACCACATAAAAGAATGTCGATATGTGGCTGAAATGGACGGTATGGTGGTTGGGTGGATTGCTATTAGCCCAACTTCATCCCGTGAGGCGTATAAAGGAATTTTGATTTAATCGTTGCTCTTCAGCTATTTTATATATTCGCTTTGGCTTCCATCCCAATGACAATATATACATCTTCCATTTTTGAAGATGATTTTAGAAATTCACTCCCACACTCATGGCAAATAGTGTGTATTGACCTTTACCCATTCTACATCTCCCTTAATTCCAATTTGTTGTCCCCTTTGGTTGGATAGATTATACCACAAAACTTGTGAGCCATGCTATCATAACTTTGACAAGACAAGGGGACTATCCGAACTATTTTTGCTTGGATTTCCTCTCTCAATCATAAATCAATTCCGTTTTCACAACTTTCCCCGCCTATGCCTTGCAAGTATCCATCTGCCATACCCACACCATCCGATTTTCAACTTCCCATTCCTTGGAATGTTATACTGCTTCACCATCTTTCTCGTCCCCACTAGATCAGTCCCTAGTAATAGAACATTTTTTGATCATTTTATACCATCAGTTGCCCCTCCACCATGCTCCCTGCCACATATTTCATTCATTCTCCACATTCATAATAATCACGGAATTTATGCTGTATTTTGGAATTTGTAAACACCTCTGTTAGGGAATTTGCAATTTTATGTCTTGACTCAGCATCTGCATAATCGCCTTTTTCGGCAATATAGACTCCCACTTTCCCCCCTTTTTTTATGAAAAAATAAAACATATCCCCTTCATCATCACCGAAAGGCAAAGCATTGGGACATACTTCAAAAAAGTCCTCTGCCTCAGATTCAAGAAATTCATTTATATCTTCCCATGTCCAGAATGTCATTGTAGGAATAATATAATTCTCTCTTTCATCTTCGATTGCGTCACCACCAAATATACGAAAAATCTCGCAGTAATCATCTGGCAGTTCAATTGGTGAGTGACTACGAATCAACTCTAATTCTTTCTCAACATAGTCACTCCAAGAAGAACTCGATTGTGTATTGTGACCATGAAAGCCCCTACACCCATCATCTTTGAATTCATTAAAAAGCTTATAAATTTGTTCCACTAAACTCATCATATACCACCTCATTTTTTCCCACACATTGTAAATATCATTTCTTGTTGCCGTTTTACACTGCCAACCGTTCTATGACCCTCTACAATTCCAGTAATCTATATCAGTTTCACTTCTTGATAAGAATAGCGCAGCCCAATGATAATATCCATATTAGTACTTATGTTGTTTGCTAACAACAGATCACAATCCACACACTTTAATTCGCTGATAACGCGTGAATCCTCTTTTACAATTTTTATAAATGTGGCATCTGAATGTTGCCCTTCTATGGTATCCTCACAGTAATCTAAAATCACTTCTAAAGGACTCAAAATCATATAGGCACAATTTTTTGCGTCACTTAGTCTCTCTGTCTCACTCAGTAAAAAGTCTGCCTGCATCAGGTTTTCTATGAATGGTCTTGAATAGTACACATCAGTTCCAAACTCAATGGATTCAAGGTTTTCCACTTGCTCTAAATATCTATTTCTGTTTTTAGAGGATTGGTGTTTACTTAGAGCAAAAAAATGCTCCCATAATATTTTTTTACACTCTTTAGCTGAATTACATAAATTTTCACATTCCGCATTTCCATTCATTTCCTGAAGAAACAGTTGCCATTGTCTTTCCATTGCAAATAAAACCATTAAAAGCGATCCATGCCTACCCATTTTATTTAACATTGGAATCAACTCATCTGCCTTATTTATTACGATATCATCTACCATTCGATAACCCCCATATGAATTAGATGATTACCAATATCCCAAAACAAATCAGATATACCTATCTATCACTTTTTCATCAAATCACATGAACACTAAAATATTATAAAATGTCTTCAAACTCACAGGATGCAACTGCTTTTATATTTCTTATACCCAACTCTTCTATCAGCCAAGATATTTGTTTGATGTATGTTGTTTGTTCTATACCTTCTTGGGGAATTATATCCAAATAGTATTTCCAGAAGATAAAATCATCAGGTGTGTTTTCTAATCTTTGAGGGTCAAAATCACTGTTTTTTCTTAAATCCATTTCTCCCCATTGTGTCTTTACTGTCCTGATGGGGTCCATCTGTCCTTGAATAAGACAATTGATACACTCATATAATTCCTCTATATCTAACCTTGAACTTAGATATAGTTTACAATACAAATGATCATACATAATTGGCACCTCTTGGGCTATCTGGCTGTATGTTTGCTTCACATCCTGAAAACTCCCGCTCCACTTGACCCAATCCATCTGAATGGTGATGCTCTGAAGTCCGGTATGGAAAGGTTTTCGACCAAATCATGCCTTGACTTTGTATCAGGCAAATTTCATCATACATATCTGAAGTGACTAATATATCACTCCCTGCTTCTTGACTTAAATCAATGAAAAAGTCTACAATTCTTATATATGTATCTTTTAGAGCCTTATCTTTCCTGATATCAAATATGATTAACTGCATATACTGAAATTCATGATTTGTAATTTCGGATTCATAAATATTATATGGCGGCTTCTTTTCCTTCACAAAGGATAGGATGATTTCATTGTCATTACAAATATTCTGATAGGTTGTACAATTTCCATCCTTCTGCTCAATTCTATTTTTATTGACAGAAAAAGACCTTGCAATCGTTTCTCTTAGTGTTTGATCATCTATATTTTTCTTACGAATCCTCCCATAAATATAGATTGACATGTGATTCCCTCCTATTCTTAACAATGTCACAGTCCAGAATCCCGCAGATACACAGCAGCATTTTCATGCTTATATACTCTCCCTTGCACAAGTTTGATTTTATTATACCATCCACAAAACAATAGAAAAAATTTCTGTTAGCTGCTCTGGCTTTTATGGAACTGCTTCTACCATAGATCAGCGGTGGCTATCCAGATTAGAACAAAGATAGGAAGATAGTCTAGCATTTTCACAGGGAACATAGCAAGCACAAGTGATGGGTTATCCAGTTTTGGTATGGGAAAGGCGCGACCTGTCCTGCCGTCCTTTGAATAACCTGCTACCACAAATCAATTCTCGATGTTGTAAACTCAATATACATTCCGTTTTCTATGTCATTTGGAATTTCCTGTTGATCGATATGAAGAATAAGACCATGTACATCAACAAGCCCTCTGTTCTTATCTTTTATCCGCCCTTTTAGTTGATAGCAAAACGCTCCCTCCAATTTTTTATATCATATTCCTCTGCAACACACAAAGCAATATGCCTTGTATCTAAACATTCCAAAGGCTCACACAACCTATCATTCGGTTTATAGGGACAGGGACAAAAAAGCAAACCAATTGCTCTGTGCCTTCCGAAACTTCCACAATCGCTTCTTTGCTTATTTTATCCAGCCATTCAATTTTCTTGACATACATCTAACTCGCTCTCCTTGCCACAAATCATTTTTTAATACTGTCATCCTGTTTCGTTCGTGTATGTATATATCGAAAAACGAAGCAGAACAATCCAACCATTCCCATTGCAATCTGAACAAAAATTATCATGTCATGCCACGAATGCAGGAAAAAATATCCATCCAATATACGAAAGAAACATGACGGCAACCGGATCAAAATCTGCATAAGAAAAGCAATCGCTGTAAGAATACCGTTTTTCTGCCACAGTACAATCCCCAGCAAGACAAATACAACAACAGACGAAACGCAATATAGGAGAGAGAAAAGCCATGCAAATAATGCCACAAACCCGGCAAAAGACATACCCTGATAACACTCATTTGCAAACTGTGCTGTTCCTATAAAGGACAGAAACAGTATCAGAAAATCTAAGATAATAAATAATTTGAATGAAGTTCCGAATGCCTTAAAATTGTGTGTGCCTATGCTGTCCACCTCCATCAACTGTCTGTTTAGTCAGCCGTTGAAAATAAATGGCAATTTCAATGTCTTCATCTGCTGTTTGATTTCTCTACTTACCAGATATCACCAATATTTTATCATCTTTCCCCATTCTCCTCAATCTTTATATTTTTTATAAGCAACAGGCGTTTGAGCACTCCGCGTTTATCCCAAAAAAGGGTTCCAGTCTTTTCTTTCTTATTTCTATTTTCTAACCTTTAATACCCAGACGTGAAATTCATTTCCAAACGCACTATGATACATCGTATGAAAACAACTTCTTCTAACCACCTTCTGACACTTTTTCTTTTATTTACTGTATTCCAAACCGCAATTTATAACAATATAAAATTGTATTTATTTTTTCTCTTTCATTAGGAAATTCCTCACAGTACTTTTGGCATATTATTGTTAAATAGTAAAATAAATCTTCATATCCAATCATTATTTCATCTCCGTCATGCAATCCAAATTCTGCTCCTTCATATTTCGGAATGCTTTCTTTATCATAATCATCTAAATCATTCCAGAATACACATGCACCATAATTTTCTCCAAATCCTATGCCCTCACTAATCCCTTCTATCACCTCAATAAATCTTGCATCACTAACCATATTAAACACCGCTTTAACCGGAAAATGGCTTATATTCCTCAATTCTTTCTCTTCAATACGGAATTTGTTCTTCAAAACTTCCAACACTACACTCTCACTCCTTTGCGCTTCAAAAATGGAATCTATTGGTATTTGAGCTCAATCTCATGAAGAATCGTCTTTTCCAATGCCTCAGCCGAAAAGTCTAACGGTCCCCAAGAATATCCATCCTCTTCATCCCAATTTCTCCAGTAAAAGAGAGAAAAAATAGCTAAAGCAAACTCACTTTTTTCCCAGCTCTCTTCTCTATAATAAAAAGAAATATGTGCAGTTGTCGGACTCGCACATGTAAGCGCTGTCTCGTCCAAGACTTCTTGAAGCGCGGATGAGACTGTTTCACAGACCAATCGCAAATTGTCTGGACCAACATCGATCAAAATACGCAGACCGGAAAAATATTTTTCGTCCATATCTTTACATGGACTCGTTTCATATTTAAATTCGACACTAATACCAGCTGTTTCCAAAGCGTCCCCCAGAATCCCCTCCATCTCCTTCAATGCATAGGTATCCCGAAAGCCCTCCTGAAATCCAGGTACACCTCCTGTTTCCCCAGATATAATGCTGTAAGCCCAAAATGGATTGTCCGGG
>CALWON010000113.1 GCA_944383165.1 uncultured Oscillospiraceae bacterium | reverse complement strand
GTTTCCAGAAGCAGGTAGAACTGCGTGATAAGGGTGATGATGAGGCAGGTATGATGGATGATGATTTCATCACTGCGTTGGAATATGGTATGCCACCAACGGGTGGTCTTGGTATTGGAATTGACCGCTGTGTCATGCTTTTGACCAATTCTGATTCCATCCGTGAGGTAATCTTGTTCCCAACCATGAAACCATTAGATAAGAAAGAGACTACTATAAAGGATGAAAAGCCATCTGAGCCTTCAGTTGAGCCTGAAAAAAAGATTGATTTTTCCAATGTAAAAATTGAACCACTGTTTGAGGAAATGGTGGATTTTGATACTTTTGCAAAATCTGATTTTCGGGCTGTGAAAATTGAAACATGTGAGGCAGTTCCTAAAAGTAAGAAACTCCTGAAGTTTACTTTAAACGATGGTACAGACCGTAAACGTACCATTTTGAGTGGAATTCATGAGTATTATGAACCTGAAGAACTGGTTGGAAAAACTGCCATTGCTATTGTGAATCTGCCTCCAAGAAAGATGATGGGTATTGATTCAGAAGGAATGCTGATTTCTGCGGTGCATGAAGAAGATGGAAAAGAAGGTCTCAATCTGTTGATGGTGGATGACCATATCCCAGCAGGTGCAAAGCTCTATTAAGATGTGCTATTTTGAGTAACAGAATGGGATAGATTTCATAGCTGGAAAAATCGCATATGAATCGAAACAAATGGGCAGTCCTTTGCAGGATTGCCCATTTTTAAATAAAAGAAACCAATATTATATGGAGTGAGAACTATGGATATTAAAGAGGTAAGAGAAGATAAAAAGCAATATCTTAATTTGCTGTTATTGGCAGATGAACAGGAAAATATGATAGACCAATATCTTACAAATGGGACAATGTATGTTTTAGAAGATAATGGAGTCAAGGCAGAATGTGTTGTGTTAGATGTTGGTGGAGGAGTGCTTGAAATAAAAAATATTGCCACAGACCCACAGTTTCATGGTAAGGGTTATGGTAGAGCATTGATAGAGTTTATTATCAAAAAATATAAGAGAGATTATTCAATATTGCAGGTTGGAACAGGTGACAGCCCATCAACAATCCCATTTTATGAAAGGTGCGGTTTTATCCGTTCTCATATGATTAAGAACTTCTTTGTTGATCATTATGACCACCCAATTTATGATGGTAGTGTGAAACTGATAGATATGATTTACTTGCGAAAACATATATAGGAGCAAACTTGTGACCAATATATCCAATGTTAATATGCGTTGCTTGTAGCAACAGCTTGTTTTGAGTACAATAGAGGCGACAACGAAAAGAAAGGTGGTCATTTGTAATGCTAAATGAAAATATTAAATCTATCAGAAAGTCAAAAGGGCTTTCGCAGGAAGAATTGGCTATCAAGCTAAATGTGGTGCGTCAAACAATTTCAAAATGGGAAAAAGGCTTGTCTGTCCCTGATTCCGATATGTTGATTTCCATATCAGAAGCACTGGAAACTCCTGTAAGTATTTTGCTTGGAGAAACGATAGATGAGCCAAAGCTGGATGACTTCAAAGTGATTTCTGAAAAGCTTGAGGTTATAAATCTCCAGTTCTCCAAAAGGAAAACAACAAGACAAAAGTTTTTTCATTGGAGTTTTATCTCATTGTGTGCTTTGATAGCCATTGTTTTTGCGGTTTTATTCGTACTGAACAGTCCATATTTGAGTTGGGATTATACCAATCCTGAGACCGCAGTTATGGGAGTAGGTTTTCACGCATTGGAGTGGCTGTTTGTCAGAGTAGCACCGATTGCCCTAATTGGAGCAATTGTTGGAGCTATTTTGACACGAGAGAAAAAATAACTTGTGGAAAGAAATTATGTGATTTTAGAATAAGGATCATAGGGACTATGGCAAGTTTCCACTAGTCATAGTCCTTATTTTTGTTTTAGTATAATGATCACTGTTTTCTCATACACTACATTTGGGTGATCAATGATGAACAGTAAAAAATGGATTCAGTATGGAGGTTGGATTTTCATCACTTTGGCAGTAGGTGGTCTCTCTGGCTATCTGACAAGAGATTGGGTAGAACTATATAACCAGACCATACAGCAGCCCCCATTATCTTCGCCTAGCATCGTTTTTCCCATTGTTTGGGGTATTCTCTATATCCTGATGGGGATTGGAGCAGCACGGATTTATATGTCTTCACCATCGGATATACGCACAAAAGCAATGGTTCTGTATGTAGTTCAACTTGCTATGAATTTCTTTTGGAGCCTGATCTTTTTTAATTTGCAAAAGTTTGGGTTTGCATTGTTATGGCTGATCCTTTTATGGTGTTTCATCCTAGCAATGATACTTGTATTTCAGAAGATAGATGTTATTGCATCCAAGTTACAGGTCCCATATCTTTTGTGGGTCACATTTGCAGTCTATCTCAACCTTGGAGTCTGGTTCTTAAACAAATGAAAAGTTGGGAACTCATATATAAGGTGGGTTCCCAACTTTTTTACTTCCTTTCTCCCAATTACAATTCTTTTTTGATTTGTCGTAGGGCATTTTTTTCAAGGCGTGATACCTGTGCTTGAGAAATCCCAATTTCCTCTGATACCTCCATCTGAGTTTTGCTTTGAAAAAAACGCATTTTCAAGATCTTTTGTTCCCTTGGAGAAAGATGTGCGACTGCATCTTTGAGCGCAATACGTTCTAACCATCGGTCATCTGTATTTTTGTCATCTTTGACCTGATCCATTACACATACTGTATCGCCACTTTCTGAATAGATTGGCTCATAAAGGGAGACAGGCTCAATCATAGCATCCAATGCAAACACAACATCCTCTCGTTTTAGGTTGAGAAGAGATGCAATTTCATCTACAGAAGGTTCCCTCTGGTTTTGTGTAATATATGCCTCTTTTGCCTGTAAAACTTTATAAGCGGTATCTCGCATGGAGCGGGAGATTCTAAGCGTACTATTATCCCGTAAATAACGGCGAATCTCTCCTACAATCATTGGGATTACTAACAAAAGTCATGAAGTAAAGTTTTTTGATTTTCACTTATCACATTTCTCGATCAGGCTGCATAGGATAGAGAGAGCCGAGGTTCAAAGTAAAAAATAGGAGCTGATCTATAATATGGGAATGCCAGTGATTACACCAAGCAATACACCACTAGGACACAGGCTATTACAGATATGATTGAATCTGTGGCATTGGAGGAAACCGCACTTTCCCACATCCTGAACGCAGAGGGAGAAAAAATTCAAAAAGTGGTTGCAATGGCAGATGCCACTCCTGAAGTGCTGCTTGCAACCAACAAATCTGTAGAATCTATGGTCAATGCAATTTCCAAATTGGAAATGATTTTGCATTCCAAACTGTCTGCCTTTGAAGGCTGCCTGTGTGAGAAGGAGACAACCGTCTAGCCCTGTGTTGGCAAAACAAGTGAATCAAATAGATGAGATTTCTATGGAAATCTCATCTATTTTTTAATAGAGCGTAGGAGGCATTATAATGGCAATTAACTTTGGATTGACCAATGAGTACAATGTATTTGTATTCCAGTCCATGAATATGAGTAACACAGATGCAGAAGGTAGGGTGGCAGTGGGTGGAACTGCTACTTTGAGCAATTATGGGGTTGGTGCCAACATTTCCCCACTGCCGCCAGCAGGTACAGACCCATCTTTTGTGGTAGATGGAGATATCAATGTAACGGCTGGTTCCAATGCAAGTGGCAATACGGTGATCAATCCTGCCAGTACGGTGATCAATTATACGATGGGAAACCCAAATGGATCACTGACTACTGGGACACCTATTGATTTTGCAGAAGCGGAACGATATCTGAAGTGTGCATCTACTTTTTGGAGTACCCTGCCGTCCACTGGCACAGGTGAAGTGGTGTTTGGTCAATTGAATTTGACGGGCATAGATTCTGCTTTCAATGTGTTCAGTTTTGATAGTACCAATATTTATGGTACAGGTCAAGCATTGAACCAGTTGAATGGAATTAATATCATTGCACCAGATACCGCTACCATGTTAATCAATGTCACAGGCACTAATATCCAATATGGCAGTTATCAAATTTTTAGAAATGGGGTTGCTGCCACCAGGACACAAGCAAGAAAAATCCTGTGGAACTATCCAGATGCACTGATTTGGTCCAATAGTACAACTGCAATCTATGGTTCTGTATTGGCACCATTTGCCACAGCAAATACCACATTTAGCCAGATTAACGGCAACATCATTTTTTCTTCCTTCAATGGGAATGCAGAAAGCCACAATGAGTTGTTTATTGGAGAGCTACCAGATCCAACAGTATGTCTTTTGAGTACCAGCAGGACAACCTCCAGTACTACAACCACCACCACAACTAGTAGTACAACCACGAGTTCAAGCACTACTACCACAAGTACCACCAGTAGCAGCACCACCACATCTACCACATCCACAACCACCACCACGACGGCGGCACCTTTGCCACGTTCACCACGTTGTCAGGCAATTTCTGATTTACTGGAATCTGTGGCACTGCAACAGGCTGCTCTGTCCCATATTTTAAACGCTGAGGGGGAAAAGCTGCAAAGGATCATAGCCTATGAAATGGTTTCCCATGAGACTATTTTATCTGCCAATCAGTCGGTAGAATCTATGGTGCATTCCATTTCTCAGCTAGAAATGATTTTACAAGATAAACTGGACTTGTTCAAAGATTGCTATTGTTGTGACTGTGAGAATATCTAAAAATGTGGCATAACAGTTTTCTGTTGCGCCAATCTAATAGGAGGATATAGCATGAAAGTTGCGATTTTAACTATGTTTAATGGTTTATCTACCACTTATTCTCTTGTGAATGTGGTATCCGACCAACTGAATATGTTACTGGATGCAGGTATTTCTGTCAAATTGTTGGTGAGTGAGCACTGCCAAGAGACAGAGCGGTGGGGTGTTTTTTTGGATGAACGCATTGAGTGGGTCAAGATTAAGAATACTTTACATGGGAAACAAATCCAATGGTATGATTATTCTATTCCGGTAGGTGTTGTACATGATACTTTTTTTGAGGAAACAGAGTTAATAGCAGAGGATTTTGTGACACATTTGCAGGATGTAGATATATGTATTATGCATGATATTCTCTATCAGGGATGGCATTTGGTACACAATGTGGCAATTCGTAAGGCACAGTTGAAGTTACCTCAGTTACGATTTTTGGCTTTTACACATTCCTTACCAGTGAATCGTCCAAAAGAAATCAGTGCTCCCTTTGATGCCAGATATACACCAATGCCAAAAACAAAATTTATATATCCTACTTATTCTGGTATTCCAGCTCTTGCAAGACAATATAATATACCAGAAGGGAATTGTGCGGTGGTCTATAATGCTATGCCATTGCTGGAAACCATGAGTGATGATATAAAAAGAGTGGCAAATTCCATTGATTTGCTTAATAGTGATATTTTATGTATCTATCCTGCCAGACTGACCACAGGAAAGCGGTTAGAAAAAGTAGTAGCTTTGGCAGGAGCGATTCAGACAGAAACAGAGAAATGTGTAAAGGTTATATTTTGTGATTTTCCAAGTGCGGACATTCCAAGTTCAATCTATCGCCATAATATCCGTATGGAAGGTAAACGGTATGGACTGGAAGATGAAGATATTCTGTTTACTTCAGAAATTGGATACCCAGGTGGGTTTCCCAGAAGTGGGGTTTTGGAATTGTTCCAGCTATCTAACCTCTATATTTGTCCATCCTATTCAGAATCGTTTGGATTGACCGTATTAGAAGCTGCCAGTAAAGGAAATTTTTTGGTGTTAAATGAGGCGGTTCCAGCATTGCAGGAGTTGGGGCATACATTGGGAGCTTATTTTATGCGATGGGATGCAAGAAATTTTGGGTATGATACCCAAGAGAAGTATCAGCCATCTGAGCTGGCATATTATCGGGAACATGGTGCAAAAATTGTCAACTGTATGCGAGAGGATCGCAGTTTACAGGCAAAAACTTTGGTACGGACACAGTATAATTTGAAATGGATCTGTCGAAATCAATTGTTGCCATTGTTAGAGAGTTAAGAAGGTGTTGTGAGCTGATTGAGTAAATCCCAATCAATGTCATCTGAAATATGATACTGTATGATCTCTTTGTCTGGTGGCAGAGTAGCTACTTCTGCAAAATCGTCAAAAAGAGATATGATGATAGTGTGGCTGTCACTTTCATAGCATAACACAAAACGTGCTTCGGACTGTTCAAAGTGATAGTGCCCAATCAGTTCCTCCATAGTCAAGGAAGAAAGATAGGTTTGCAATGCAGCTTCATTTAATACAGTTTTAGGAATTTTATGTTGATTTTCCCAAATATAACATTCCTGTAAAGTATATAGTTCCTCATGTTGGGATGGAAGTAGCACATCTTTCCCTGTTTTTCCACTATAAGCAAGTGTCACATATCCACAAGTGAGATAGAGTACAAGAACGATGATACCAACTAGCAATGGGGCAGAATATTTTTGAGTTGGTTGCATGATAGACTTTAAACGATAACGCATAGTAGCAGCAGAAGCGGAAAGACAGGTTGTAAACCCACGTTCTGTTTCAGCAGTATTGAGAATTAACTCAGCATAGTGTTTTCTGGTTGGTTCGTCTACATCTAGTAGCACTGTCTCATCACAGCATAGTTCCATATCTTCTGCACTTTTTTTCATAGCAATCCACATAAGGGGATTAAACCAACAGATTGAGGTACAAAACGCAAAGAAAAATTTTGACCATCCATCTTCACGACTGATATGAGTTAATTCATGACGAAAAATAAGAGTCAATTCCTGTGTGGTGTAGTGCTGATTAGGCAATACCACACAGATTTTCTTTTTCCATAATCCAATTGAGAGTGGTGATGATATGGCAGTGGAGCGGATGATTTCAGGGAATGGCGGCTTGGTTTCTGCCCGCTCCAATTCAGTGTTCCATATCTCTAAAATAGCAGAATCGGAAATAGGTGTGGCGTATTTCAGAACCTGATGGCGAAAGAAGATGTGGGAACAGATTTGGAATCCAAAGAACAACAGAAATCCAACCAGCCATATCCAGAATATACCATGTATGAATATAGGTGAAGCTGGAATAATAATAAGAGGTCTTTCCATCTGTAAGTAGTAATTTACATAGAGGAAACTTGGAAACATCCAGAGTGTAGCACAGGTGCTGGCATAAAGGTAGCGACGGAACAGAGGTAGTAGTGGAAGCAAAATTAGATAATAGATTGTAATGTGTAAAAATATCCCAAAACACAAAACGATCATCTGATTTTGCAAAGAAGATGGGGAAAATATCAGTTCCATAACAAAAGTGATTGCAATAAATATCATCAGAGGCAGACCAGATATGTGGCGAAATCTGGAAGCCACTTTATTTGTGTTATTTACTGACCAATCTGTGTATTCCCATACAATAAAAAGAGGAAAGAAAAAACTCCAAAACAATCGAGTATCCTCGACATTTAAAGAAATGAGAAAGAGTAACACAAAAATGGAACATAATAGAACAATTTTTGAAATTTTGAGTTTCATTTAAAGGGTTCCCCTTTCTAAAAGATCACGTAGCTGTGCTAGTTCTTCTTTACTTAAGCCACTGTCACAGAGGGCTGTTGCAAAGGTGGATAGGTTACCACCACAGAGTTTTTGGAAAAAACGCATACTCTGTTGTGCCAAGTACGATTCCTTGGAAATGAGCGGAGTATAAAGGTGAGATCTGCCCTGTTTTTCAATATGGAGGAATCCCTTTTCTGAAAGTCGTGTAAGTACAGTGAGTAGTGTGGTAACGGCGATAGGGTGGGAGTGAGACAATCTCTCTTGAATATCAGTTCTTGTGGCAGGGGATTGGCAATCCCAGAGAGCCTGCATCACTTCCAATTCTGCGTCAGGTAATTTGCGAATTGGTTGCATCATAAAATCATCTCCTTTCTTCTACATTTGTAGTATCTAAGTATAATCTACAATTATAGAATATAATTGTCAAGAGCGTTTGATTAAAAAAAGGAAAAGGGGGTACAATGAAAGTGGAGGTGTTTTGCAATGATATTTCGTCACTATGACTGTAATGGGGCAGCAATTTCAAAAAAACAGCTTCAAGAAATGCAGATTTCCACACCAGTTATGGAACATGTTTTTTCTGCTGTAGTACAGAGACTGGAGAAGCCTGAGGAGAAGTTGAGGAATACAGAACATGGGGCGTTCTAAGATGATGAAGGTGGTACAAGCCACCTCAGAACTTGTATTGGCTCTCTATGTAAGAGTGTCCACTGACCGCCAAGCGGATGAGGGATATTCCATAGAGATTCAACTGGAAAAACTCAATGCCTATGCCAAAACATTTTCTGGAGTGAGGGAGGTGCGTCACTATATAGATGATGGGTATAGTGGGGCCTCCCTTGACCGTCCACAAATGGGAAAATTGATTACAGATATTGAGGCAGGAGAAATTACCCATGTGATCGTAGTTAAGTTGGATAGATTGAGCCGATCCCAAAAAGATACATTACATCTCATTGAAGATATTTTGATTCCACATAATGTGGCGTTTATCTCCATCTTAGAGAGCTTTAATACAGACAGTGCTTTTGGACGGGCGATGGTTGGAATCTTGTCTGTATTTGCTCAATTAGAACGTGAAAATATTTTTGAACGTACGAGAGGTGGTATGAGGAAGAGAGTGGAAGATGGTTATTGGCCTGGTGGAGGTCGTGTGCCATTTGGCTATAATTATGACAGCCACCTTGGTATTTTAGTACCAAATGCAGATGCACCAAAAGTCCGATATATCTACCAGCGATATTTGGATGGGGCTTCTTTACAGGCGATTGCAGATGAATTGGACTTAAAATATGAAAAATTGGTCTATAATATTTTGACAAGAAAAAGTAACGCAGGGTTTATTACCTATAATGGAGAAGAATTTTTAGGACGGCATGAAGCTATTATTCCATTAGAGTTATATGAAAAAGCGATGGAGTTGTTTGAGGCACGTTCCAACCATAAACTTGTTTGTAAAACACCACATCTTTTAACTGGCATAGTACGTTGTGGACGATGTGGGGCAAAAATGAGATATTTGAAATGGGGAAAAGCGGGCTATAAATTGGTCTGTTATTCTCAGCAAAAGAGTAAACCGTATTTGGTGCGGGACCCAGACTGTGATAATCCATCTCCATGGGCAGAAGATGTAGAAAATGGTGTGATTGATACTCTGTTTACTGTATCAAAGGAACATCTTGAGGCAGCAAAGCAGACTGCAAACTCCATGGACCCAACCATTTTATTGAATGAAAAAAAGGCAAAACTGGAGACAAAATTGCGCAGACTCTATGATCTGTATGGAGAAGGAGGAGACGATGTACTGCTTACTTCTATCCGGGAGACAAAGGACCTTTTATCTGAACTGAATGTGTCAATAGGGCAAATTGATAAACAATCCCATGAGAAGCTACGCAGGGCTGCACTAAATACAGTGGAACACCTGGAAAATATTCGGGATACTTGGTCAGAAATGAGTACCCAAGAGCAACGGATGGTACTTGCATCTGTGATTGAATCCATTACAATCAATGGGGAGTATACTGATATTCGGTTAAAATTTGGTTTAAATGAAGTGACTGGCTGAACTTAAGAAAAAAGTTCAGCCAGTTTACTTGTCTTTTCTGTACTTCTGTATTTCATTGGGACACCATAGGTAGAGAAACGTACATCTAAGTCTGTATTGAAGTTGTCAATCGCTTTCATCAAACCAATACATCCAACTTGAAAAAGATCATCCACATTCTCTCCACGATTGGAGAAGCGATGAATGACAGAGAGGACAAGACGTAAGTTGCCAGCAATTAAAGTCTCTCTTGCCTGTTTGTCACCCTGTTTTGCCCGTAGCAGGAGTTCTTTTACCTCATCATTTTTTAATACCTTTAACTGTGCTGTGTTGACACCACATAGATCAACCTTATACTGCATATCAAATCCTCCTCTTTGGAAGCTGTGTTCTTTGCTCAGTATTTCCCATATCCGATATTTCATACCATATAAAGAGGGATAGAGTTTTCTATTGTCATTTTTGCGTTACAGTGTTATCCTGAAAAGGATAAAAATAAAGGAGCGGATTACAGTGCTGCAAAAATGGATTTCATATATAGAACCAACTTCAAAGTCCATCTATTTAGAGTGCCAGAAACATTTGGATGGGATTGCAAAGCCGGTTGGAAGTCTTGGAAAACTGGAGGCATATTTATGTCAAATAGGGGCAGCAAGTGAGAACCCTACCATTCAGATTGATAAAAAATGTGTCTTAGTTTTTTGTGCCGATAATGGCATTTTGGCACAAGGGGTTGCCCAGAGCACCCATGAAGTAACAACTGCTATTGCAAAATCTTTATTAGCAGGGACAGCTAGTGTCAATGTGATGGCGAATTCCTGTGGGGCTCAAGTGTTTCCGATTGACATTGGGATGATAGAACAAGTGGATGGTATGTGTGATTGCAGGCTTGGAAGTGGAACAGGTGATTTTTCTATGCAGCCAGCAATGACTAGAGAACAGGCAGAACAAGGCATCTGTATAGGAATTGAGTTGGTGAAGCAAAGAAAGCAGGAAGGCTATCAACTCATTGCCACAGGGGAAGCAGGAATTGGAAACACAACTACGTCCAGTGCCATTGCCAGTGTATTGTTGGGACAGCCAGTAGAAATTGTAACAGGTCGTGGTTCTGGGCTGACAGATAAGGGATTATTGAGAAAACAGCAGGCAATTATACGTGGGATTAAGCGTCATTCACCAAATCCAAGAGATCCAATCGATGTTTTGGCTAAGGTGGGTGGTTTTGATTTGGTTGGTATGGTTGGAACATTTCTTGGAGGTGCTATTTACCATATTCCAGTTGTGATGGATGGTTTTATTTCTGCTGTTGCTGCTTTGTGTGCAGTTCGTCTGTGTCCAGATGTGAAGGATTATATTCTTCCATCTCATATCAGTGCAGAACCTGCTGGGAAGCTGTTGATGGATGCACTCGGATTTTCTCCAATTTTGCATGGAGACATGCGGCTAGGGGAGGGGACAGGCGCAGTTGCATTATTTCCTTTATTGGATATGGCAGCATCAGTGTATCACCATGCAGCAACATTTGGAGACATTAAAGTGGAGGCGTATGAGCGTTGGGAAACATCAGCATTATCTTAGGTAGCAATCGAAGTGGGAAAAGTCGTTATGCTGAAACGTTGGTTTCTCAGTTGGATGGGGAAAAAGTATATCTTGCAACTATGATACCAGTTACAGAAGAAAACAGACATCAGATTCGGAAACATCAAATACAGCGACAGGGAATTGGTTTTCAGACAATCGAATGCCCATATTCAATAGACCAATGTGATATACCACTAGATTGTATCATTCTTTTAGAGGACCTGTCCAATCTATTGGGAAATGAACTATTTCTTAAACATCGTACAAAGCAGGCTGTTTTAGAGGAACTTCTTACTCTGTCTGAGGTTTGTAAACACCTTATTGTTGTGTCTATTTCAGGGTTGGATAAAAAAATGTATGAAGATGAAACAGCATTTTATATCCAGCAGTTGAACGATTTGAATGCTGACCTTATTGAGAAAGCTGACTTTGTTGTTGAAATGAAAGATGGACATGCACTGATTAAGAAAGGTGGGACATTGTGAAGATAGTTGAACCTCTTTTTATTGCACTATCTACTTATAGCAGAATACCAGTTCCACAGTTCACATGGACAGAGGAAAATACAAAATATGCTCTGTGTTGGTTTCCTGTGGTCGGAGTATTTTGTGGAGTTGCACTTTGGATTTGGTATTTGTTTTGTCAGTCTTTTCAAGTGCATGATTTTTTCTTTGCAGCTGTTGCCACCAGTATCCCTATTTTGATGACTGGTGGCATTCACATGGATGGGTTTATGGATACAGTAGATGCACTATCATCCCATCAAGCGAGGGAACGTAAGCTGGAAATTTTGAAAGATTCACATAGTGGCGCATTTGCGGTAATCTTTTGTAATTTGTATTTCCTGATATCGTTTGGAGTTTACTGTGGTTTGTACCGCAATGAAAAAATAGAGGCAGTAGGTTTTCTTTTTGTGTTATCCAGAGGATTATCAGCCATTTGTGCGGTGACTCAAAAAAATGCAAGGGGAAGTGGTATGCTTCAAAGTTATACTATACATATCCATAGAAAGATTGCAATTTTTTGGTTGTTGATGTCAGTGATATTAAGTTTATTTGCCATGATTCTATGTTTCCCATTTGAAGGAATCGTTGCAGGATGCATTGCATTTGGAACCGTACTGTACTATATTTCTATGACAAAAAAAGAATTTGGTGGGGTGACAGGAGATACATCTGGATTTTTTTTGCAGACTTGTGAGTTAGTCTGTCTAATCAGTGTTTATTTTATTTCCTGTTTAGACTAGAAACAGAAAAAAGTAGGGACTATCAGAATCAAGCTGATAGTCCCTAATATTTTAGGTATTTGATGAGTTATCTTCTGGAGCGGGGGTCTCTTCTTTGGAACCATAACCATCCATACTACCATGTTCTTCCCAGTAATCGAAACGGTCCATAATTTCATGATAGGTATCCTGGCAAACTTGAGGTAGTTCATCCAACGCACCTACCGCATCAAAACCCTTTTGGACAGCTTCTCGGAGCGTTTCAGCCATAGAAGGATCTCCGTTGGATAACTGTATTGCCATATCCATAATACGTGTCGAAACAGCCTCCACGCCCCACATACCATGTTCGGAAATTGCTTCTTGCGCAGTTTCTGGGGTAGTTCCCATCCCAAGTGCCTTAGCAAGTGCAGTGTAATCAATGCTGCCATCCTCATTTTTTGCAATATCAGCTTGTGCACCTAACATCTTTTCAGCCAATTTTTGCATACTCTCTTGGACTTGTTGCTTTAGTGCAGCCACCTGTTCACTGGACAGTTTTTTGGGGGGCTGATAGGTGATTTCTTCCAAAGAGGTTTCAGAGGAAGTAAAAGAATCCGTTTTTGGTGGTTGATTTGACTTTGATGCGGAGACGTTTTGTTGTTTTTGTTTTGATTCCGTGCCAGACAGTGATGAAGTGGACTGATAAGCAGAAACATTGGATAGATTCATAAATGGTACACTCCTTTCTTTGGTGCTCAATTACAATATCGACAAATTTTTGGAAAAGTTAAGTGATTCATAGTTTGTTATCTTGACAATTGTTAGCATGTAAACTAAAATATTCGAATGTAGGGAAGGAGGTGTTGTTTGTGGAACAAGTTAAGCGTGTAGGATTTGAAATTAAGGCACTTTCCAATCTCATGCGACGTAGGATATGGGAAAATCTCCATGTAGAAGGGCATTGTGATATGTATACCGAAATGCAGGGAATGATTATTGGTGTGTTGTGTCGTAACACACAACAAGAAATCTTTCAAAAAGATTTGGAACAGATATTCTATATACGCCGTTCTACTGCATCTAGGTTACTGAAAAAAATGGAGCAAGATGGATTTATTGTCCGGAAAAGTGTAGAACGTGATGCAAGGCTAAAGCAAGTTTTACCAACTCAAATGGCCTTTGATCAATATCAGCAGGTACAAGAGCGCATAGAAGCGATGGAAGGGAGCTTAACCCAAGGAATTTCCAATCAAGAAGTAGAACAGTTCATGCTTACAGTCGAAAAGTTGAAAAGAAATCTCATGGAACGAACATGAAAAAAGGAGGAGATTGAATGAAAAAAAAGCGTGGGCTACTCAGTTGCCTCAATGAATTTAAAAAAGACGCTATTTTAACCCCGATCTTAGTAGTTGGAGAAGTAGCATTTGATGTACTCATTCCATTGATGACAGGTAAATTATTGGATGAGGGTGTCAAAGCAGGTAATATGGGAGTGATCATGAAATATGGTGTGGTCATTATCCTTATGGCTGTTATGGCACTGTTGCTAGGAGCACTTTCAGGAAAGTGCGCAGCAAAAGCGGCAACAGGATTATCTAGGAATTTAAGAAAGGAAATGTACCGTAATATTCAGACATTTTCCTTTTCCAATATTGACAAGTATTCAACGGGTGGTCTGATTACAAGATTGACAACGGATGTTACCAATGTGCAGATGGCTTTTATGATGATTATTCGTATTGCAGTGCGTAGTCCAGTCATGTTGGTTTGTGCATGGTATTTGACTTATACAATTAATCCACGCCTTTCTTTAATTTTTCTGTATGTGGTCCCTATTCTTGCAGTTGGTTTGTTTATCATTATGAAGGGGGCACATCCCATTTTTGAGCGTGTGTTCAAACGGTATGACTGGATGAACAATGTAGTACAGGAAAACCTGTTTGGTATCCGTGTGGTCAAGTCTTTTGTACGTGAGGAACACGAAAAGGAAAAATTTGGACAAGTATCACAGGAAATTTATAAGAATTTCAGTAAGGCAGAAAAATTGATTGCATTTAATATGCCATTGATGCAGTTCTGTATTTATGTGTGTATTCTCGCTGTTTCATGGATTGGAGCCCATTTGGTAGTAGATGGAGCACTGACCACGGGAGAATTAACCAGCATGTTCAGTTATATCATGATGATTCTGATGAGTTTGATGATGTTTTCTATGGTACTGGTTATGGTCATCATTGCAAGAGCAGCAGCAGAACGAATTGTGGAGCTGTTGAATGAAGAAAGCGATCTGAAAAATAAGGAAAATCCTGTTATGGATGTGAAAGATGGCTCCGTCGTTTTTGAAAATGTTAGCTTTAGTTATGCCAAAGACCCCTCTAAAGAGTGTTTGAAAAATGTAAACCTAACTATCCCATCTGGTGCTACAGTTGGTATTTTAGGTGGTACAGGTACTTCCAAGACAACACTGGTACAGTTAATTCCACGCCTCTACGATACGACAGAAGGTCGTGTATTGGTAGGCGGTGTTGATGTACAGGATTATGATATGGAAGTGCTGAGAGAACAAGTTGCCATGGTACTACAGAAAAATGTACTTTTCTCTGGCAGTATCAAAGAAAACCTGCGTTGGGGCAATGCAGAGGCAACAGATGAGGAAATGGTACGTGTGTGTAAATTAGCTCAGGCAGACCCATTCATTCAAGAGTTCCCAGATAAATATGATACCCATATTGAACAGGGTGGATCTAATGTATCTGGTGGTCAGAAACAAAGATTGTGTATTGCCCGCGCTTTGCTCAAAAAACCAAAGATTTTGATTCTGGATGACTCAACCTCTGCAGTCGATACAAAAACAGATGCTTTAATTCGAAAGGCATTCCGTGAAGAAATTCCAGAGACAACAAAATTTATTATTGCTCAGAGAATTTCTTCGATTGAGGATGCAGATTTGATTCTAGTCATGGATGGTGGACGAATTTACGCATCTGGTACACATCAGGAATTACTGGATACATGTGACATTTATCGTGAAATTTATCAGTCCCAGACGAAGGGAGGAAATGAGGATGCATAAACCACAGGTGAATAAAAAGAAAGTAGTTGGAAGGCTTCTGAGCTATGTGGGAAAAGGATATTTGACACAGTTTGGTATTGTTCTTGTATGTATTTTGGTGAGTGCAATTGCATCAGTGGCAGGTTCCATTTTTCTTGGGGCATTGATTGATGATTTTATTGTCCCTTTGGTTGCAATGGAGGAACCAGATTATACAGCCCTTTCCAATGCGCTTCTTATGATGGTTTGTTTGTACGTAGTTGGTATTCTCTGTGCGTTCCTCTATAACTGGCTTATGGTAGGGATTTCTCAGGGGGTGCAGAAAAAAATCCGTGATGATCTTTTTGGTCATATGCAAACACTGCCAATCCGCTATTTTGACACCCATGCACATGGTGACATTATGAGTGTTTATACCAACGATGTAGATACCTTGCGCCAGATGCTTTCTCAAAGTATCCCTCAAGTCATCAATTCCGCTATGATGGTAACAGTAACATTTATCAGTATGTTAATTTTGAACATCCCATTGACCATTGTAGTGGTAGTCTGTATTTTCTTTATGCTTTGTGTGATTGGCGTTTTAGCTGGACGTAGTGGGTCCTATTTTAGAAAACAGCAGATGAAACTGGGTGATCTGAATGGGTATGTAGAAGAGATGATCAATGGACAGAAGGTAGTGAAAGTATTCTGTCACGAGCAGGAAGCTCAACATGGATTTGATAAGGTCAATGATGCCCTGTTTGAGAGTGCATATCAGGCTAACAAATATGCAAATATTCTTATGCCCATTTTGATGAATATCGGCAATATTCAGTATGTTATTGTTGCCATTGTAGGCGGTTCTCTGGCATTAAGTGGGGTAGATGCCTCCATCACATTGGGGACTATCGCCACATTCCTACAGCTTTCCAAGAGCTTTAGTAACCCAATCAGTCAAATTTCTCAGCAACTCAATTCTATTATCATGGCCCTGGCTGGTGCACAACGTATTTTTGATCTTATGGATGAACCATCTGAGGAGGATCATGGTACTGTAACCCTTGTCAATGCAGTTTACAATAAAAATGAGGAACTGGAAGAAACAACAGAACACACAACCCTTTGGGCATGGAAAGTACCTCAAAAGGATGGTAGTTTTCAATTTGTTAAGTTAGCTGGAGATGTCCGTTTTGATCATGTAGATTTTGGGTATGTAGAGGGAAAAACAATTTTACATGATATTACTCTGTTCGCTAAACCAGGTCAAAAACTGGCATTTGTAGGTGCAACTGGTGCTGGTAAGACTACGATTACCAACCTGATCAATCGTTTTTATGATATTGCAGATGGAAAAATTCGCTATGATGGAATCAACATTAACGATATAAAAAAATCTGATTTGCGTAGCTCACTTGGTATTGTGTTGCAAGAGACAAACCTGTTTACTGGAACTGTACGTGAAAATATTCGTTATGGAAACCTGTCCGCCACGGATGAAGAAGTGGAGGCTGCAGCGATTCTGGCAAATGCAGATGATTTTATCCGTCGGTTACCTCAAGGGTACGATACCATGCTGACTGGAAATGGTGCCAATTTGTCACAAGGACAAAGGCAGCTGATTGCCATTGCAAGAGCAGCAGTGGCAGATCCACCTGTTATGATTTTGGATGAAGCAACTTCTTCCATTGATACTCGGACAGAAGCAATTGTACAGCGTGGCATGGATTCCCTCATGTATGGTCGTACAGTCTTTGTTATTGCACACCGTTTGTCTACTGTCAGGAACTCCAATGCGATTATGGTTTTGGATCATGGTCATATCATGGAACGGGGAGACCATGAGGATTTGATTGGACAACATGGGTTGTACTATCAACTCTATACAGGTGCGTTTGAGTTGGAGTAAATCCATAAAGTTTTATATGTTATAAGAAAATCTAAAGTATACGGTAGACAAAATCCCCCTAATGTAGGAAAATAGAAGTACTACATTAGGGGGATTTATCATACAATATTACAAAAATTGATATAATTTGATTGGACAAAGAGGAGATAAGATAGAACAGTAAATATCAAATTTAAACAAGAGTGGATTATTGGGAGATATTGTATATGAGTGTTAGAACAAAAGGTAGACGAAAAATCATTGTAGAAAACAAGTTATATGTATGGTATGTAAGATTAGATGATGATAGCATTTACCATATGTGTAATATTATTTCTGAGGACAAATCTATTGTTATTTCTTGTCCTATAAAAACAGAAATTGCTTATATAATCTGCAAGGGAATTGTATTTCAAAATCATAAAATGAAAGGGAATTGGGAACGGTAGTTATTGCCTTTTGCAATTCCAAAAATAATTACGCCAAACTTTGTATCCAAAATAATCCTGTGGGCTGTAAGAGGTAAAAATGCTGTAAAAGTTATATGGAATGGAAAAGATATTCCAATTTGAATATTCTTATTTCTGTGTGGATGGAGGCGTTTACAATGCCAGAATTCAATCTTATCTTAGATTATTATGAACTGCTTAATTTACATAAAACGCTGTTAGAAGCAAAGTTTCATACAAACCCAGAGAACGAATTGGTTGCAGGAAGTCCTTTTGTAGCAAATATATATATTCAAGTTAGAGATTTATTGATACAGAGTGAGAAAGGCAACCAATGGAAAGATTGGTTTCAGTTGAGTAATAGACAAGATAGAAAAAATCAAGCTATCTTTATGATGAAGAACGATAAACGTTGGGGAAGTGCGACTATAGACGAGAAAAGTAGAATTGCAAGTAATTATTTAGCCCCATTTATTTTTGATGATGAAGAGTTAAAAAATATTGTAGCAGAAATAGATCATAGTTTTATTGAGGGGGAATCGTTTTATGTTTACTAATAGTTGGGAGAATGGTAAGTTTAAAGAAATCTGGGTTGAATCAAATGAAACGGAAGAAGATGAGCGTAACATGTGTGGGCTCATCAATGGTGAATGTGGATGGCTTAATTATTATAGAGGAGAAGGGGATGCTGGGTTAAGCTCCAGAAATCCAGAATATTCAGGTGCAGATGATGAAATGATGGAGTTTATAATAAATGGTGAACTGAATCGTTATCCGCTATCCTATGTTATAACAGCAGAAAAAGTCATGAAAGCTCTTGACTACTTTGAAAAGCATCATAAAATCCCACCATTTATTACATGGCATGATGATAATCTTCCTTGAGTTTTGAAAATACTAGATAAATTTAAACGGGGTAATGAGATGATTCTGAAAACAGATAGATTGGTGCTTCGTCCATGGAAAGAAACAGATGCTGATAGCTTATTTGAATATGCTAAGGACCCTGATATTGGACCTATTGCTGGATGGGCACCACATAAAAATGTTGACGAGAGTAGAAATGTGATTAAAACAATATTTACTGGAGTAGAATGTTATGCAATATGTAAAAAAGATTGTGATATTGCGATTGGTGCGATAGAACTCATGATGAATGGTCACAGTAACATAATTCACAGAGATGATGAATGCGAACTTGGCTTTTGGTTAGGAAAACCGTTTTGGGGTAGAGGATATGTGTCTGAAGCGGTTATAAAATTGATTTGTCATGGATTTGAAGATTTGGGAATGGAAACAATTTGGTGTGCATACTATGATGGAAATAGTAAATCAAAAAGAGTTCAGGAAAAAGTAGGTTTTATTTATCATCATACTTGTCCAGAAGTTCCAGTTCCCTTATTAAATGAAATTAGAATAGGACATATAAACTATATGACAAAGGAACAATGGTATAAGAAGTATAAACTCTCTTAATGGAAGTCCCGTTATCATAAAACCACCCGAACAGAGAAATGAACTGTTTGGGTGGTTTTTTATCTATTTATGAAATCCGTAGGGGAGAAGTGTAGGCAATTAAGAATGGTGATCAAAACTTATTTTCAATACAAGATCAATCAAAAAAGCAGAACAGCAAAACAGAATCATTTCACCAATCAGAATCCAAAGTAAGATGGAGGAATCAACCTGAAATTTCCATAATTTTAATAGTATGAAAACAAACAAAAGTAAGGTTCCACCCATCCGAATCCAAAGATGAGAGCATTTTTTATGTGCTAAGTCCCAAGCTTCCTGGCAGGAACAAGATAGGGGAGTACAATATGCAAATTTAGATTTTTTCCATTTAGGGGGTTTTATTCGCCAAAAAATACCAACAAGAAGTAGGGTAATTGGAAGAGCAAATACCATACAAAAATCGAGAGCTGTCATATAATTTCCTTTCTAATAGATAAGTTTTATTTTGATTTCTTCACAGAACTCAAGGGATTTGCTTTCGCAGCAATTTTCAGATCATCGCTGTCTACATGTGTATAAATTTGTGTTGTGTTGAGATGGTCGTGTCCAAGCACTTCTTGCAAAGTGCGTACATCTACACCGTTTTTCAACATCAATGTAGCAGCTGTGTGGCGCAATTTATGGGCAGAATACTTGCTGCTATCCAAACCAGCAGCAGAAATATGTTTTTTTACTAACTTGTGTACAGCTGCTTTTGAAATCCGTTTACGACTTTGTGTAGAAACAAATAGGGCAACTTCATCTGAACTACAGAGCAGTTTTCGTTCATCCAACCAATCAGACAGAGCATTTTCACATGCCTCGTTTAAATAGAGTAAACGTTCTTTATTTCCTTTCCCGCGGATTCTGATTTGTTCACCATGAATATCTGTAATATTTAATCCTATTAATTCAGAAATACGTAGACCACAATTTAAAAACAGTGTGAGTATGCAATAATCGCGTAGTTGGTTTTTCCCATCCACAGCATCCAAAAGGGAAATGCTTTCCTCTACATTTAGATACTTTGGTAAAGTCTTTTTGATCTGAGGTGAATCCAGATTTTGAACAGGGTTTGTATTGATCAATTTTGCTTTTGTGGAAAGATATTTATAAAAGGAACGGATTGCAGCTACTTTTCTTGCTCTAGCTGCTGCTGAGACACCAATATATCCAGTCGAACTGCCTGGGTGTACTTGCCGTTGATTAGAGAGGTAGCCCATATAAGCGTAAATATCAGGTAATTCAATGTTTGCAACCAATTCAATAGTTACATCATTGATTGGGATTTCATCAAATGCAATTTTTTTTGGAATTAACCCTCGGTGTATTTTTAAGAATCGAAAATAGCTCCTCAAATCTAAAAAGTATTCTTCTACAGTCTGTTTGGAATGACCTTGAATTGTTTGGTGATAAATCAAAAAATCATATAAAAATTTTGGTGCTTCTTTTTGAAAATCAATCATATTAAAGATGATAAGTCGGAGGGCGTTTTGTATATAGGAGATTTCAGTTATAGTAAATTCCTATCTCTAGGTAAACAAAATTTTTATTTTGCTCACCTGAGAGTAACATTCTAACTTATCATATTCATCTCCTCTCTTTCATAACATAACAGCTAACGCCTCTCGTATATTGGAAACTTGTATCAATTCTAAACCATCAGGGACAATTAACTTTGCCTGTGTTCTTTTAGGCACAAGACATCTTACAAAACCTAAACGTCGCACTTCAGATAACCTTTGACTAAGCGCATTGACTGAACGAAGTTCTCCAGTTAACCCAACTTCACCAATTGCAACCATATTATTTGGAATCGGTTTATCACGAAAGCTAGAAGCCAATGCCATCATTGCAGCTAAATCAGCAGCTGGTTCATCCAAGGAAAGCCCACCTATTACATTGATGTAGGAATCACATTGCCCTAACATCAACCCCCCCCTTTTTTCTAATACTGCCAATAATAGCACAGCTCGATTGTATTCAAATCCATTACTAACTCTGCGCGGGTTTCCGAATGTAGTTGGTACAACTAATGCTTGAATTTCAGCAAGTACAGGTCGAATTCCTTCCATCACACAGGTAACACACGTTCCTGGAGTATCTTCTGGTCGACCTGCCAGAAGTGTTTCCGATGGATTTGGTACTTCAACTAGTCCTCCATCCTCCATTTCAAACACACCAATTTCATTTGTTGCGCCAAATCGATTTTTTGCAGCTCGCAAAATACGGTACGCCATATGGCGCTCTCCCTCAAAATAAAGGACACAATCAACCATATGCTCTAAAACTTTAGGTCCTGCAATAGAACCTTCTTTATTCACATGACCAATCACAAATATGGTCACACCTTCTCCCTTTGCTAATTGCATGAGTGCCACAGTACATTCCTTTACTTGTGTAACACTACCTGGTGCAGAAGCAACCTCTGCATTTGATAATGTTTGAATGGAATCAACAATTAACACGTCTGGTCGCAATGTGTGAACTGCTTCAATCATGTTTTCTAAATTTGTCTCTGATAGAAGATATAGCCCTTTCCCCTTCACTTGTAATCGTTCTGCCCGTAGTTTAATTTGTCTCTCTGATTCTTCACCAGAAACATAAAGAACAGACGCAAACCGGCACAGATTATCACAAATTTGCAACATAAGGGTTGACTTCCCTATACCAGGTGCACCACCTACCAACACAAGAGAGCCTTTCACTGCACCGCCTCCAAGTACCCGATCAAGTTCTCCCATCCCTGTTGGAAACCGTAACTCGTCAGTTGTTTCCACCTCTGACATAGATTTAGGAACCAGGGTAGGAATGGTGTTGTATGATACTGCATTCCCCTTTTTTACCATTTTCTCGGTCGGTTGCTCGACTACTGTGTTCCACGCACCACATGATGGACACTTCCCATGCCATTTGGGTGTCTCATTTCCACACTCTGTACAGTAAAAAAGTGTTTTTATTTTCATAAATTCTTCCCTTCTTGTAACATTATATTTCTATTTTACCAAATGTGTATAAGAATGTAAAGATGTGCTTATTGTTTCAAACAAGACGAAGTTACAACCATTGCAAACTTAATCTGATAGTCTGCTTTTTGTAAGTTTTTTTCCTCTTGAGGGTTTGAAATAAAACCACATTCCAATAAAACTGCTCTATTTTCTATATGATTCATTAAATATACAGTTTCATAAATTAATTTTGCATACCGTTGGTTTTCAGGTTGAAGGTATGTTTGTATATCTAGTTGTAATTGTTCAGCAAGAGGTTGAGACCCTTCTGTTGGTGCATAAAAAACCTGAGTTCCAGAATACTTTGGCTGTGAAAATGTGTTCTGATGGATACTTAGTAATGTAGCATTTTGGTTATGATTGGTTATTTCTGTGCGATAATGCAAGTCAGATACTTTCTTTTCTCGTATAGTTATTGCTGAATCATCATGCAAAGAAATGTCCTCATTGCGTAACATTAGGGTTGGTTCTCCTAAAAATCCAAACAAATAATCTATTTTTTTTGCTATTTGAAGATTAATTCCGCTTTCTGCAACCCCTGTAATAGAAACGGCTCCTCCATCTTCTCCACCATGCCCAGCATCAATAATCCAATTTATAGTAGTGTGGTCCATCTGTGAAGAAACTGCAAATGAATAAAATAGTTTAGTGTGCATCCATAATCCACAGATCACTACCACTAGAGAAATAAAACTAGCAATCAAGTATTTTATCATAGATAGTCCCTCCTCCCCAACAAACATATGCAGCACATCAAGGAACCAGAACTACTTTCAGCACATAATATGAAGTGGAATTGCGACAGCATTTCCAATCATCCATGAGGGGGTCATTCGCTTGAGTCAAGAACTTAGTAACCTGTGTCCAATCAAAAACTGCCCTGACAACTATGGAACCCAGCCAGCTTGTGCAAGTCTCTCTGTCCCCTATGTACCTTTTCAACAGACCAACAGTAACAAATATGACAAAACCGAAGCCCTGAGCCAAGGTACACTATTTCCAGGTTTGAATCTTCCCTTCCACTTAAAATCAGACGGTAGTGAACTACAAAATACGCCTCTATCCGAACTACAAGCTTTGGAATTTGTAGTATTGGAACTTGGGACGTATTTGGATACTCACCCCGATGATATGGAAGCATTTGAACTATTTCAAGAGTATGTAGAGCTGTCAAAAGAGGCAAAAGCAACCTATGAAAAAAAATATGGACCTTTGACACGCCAAGGCAGTTCATCTTTTAGCACCTATCGCTGGTTGCAAGATCCGTGGCCATGGAATGTGATAACATCGAAGGAGGGAAAATAAGATGTTTATCTATGAAAAGAAGCTCCAATTTCCTGTTAAAATTGCCACACCAAATCCAAAACTTGCAGCCTTTATCATTAGTCAGTACGGTGGTCCATACATCAATAAACTATAATATAAATTATAATGATCTTAAACCCACACTTCGACAGAAATGTGGGTTTTTATTTGCCCATTGCAGCCAGAATTTTGGCATCCACTTCCTCACGGGTAGTTAAACTCTGTGGGCGTGTACCATCCGTAAATCCGACTGCCATTGCCCTGGCTCTGATTCGTGCCTGACCTGCCCATTCACTTTCTGGCTTCGCTGCTCTTGCTGCTTCCATTTCTGTCAGCACCTCCAGAACCAGTGCCTTCACTTCTTCCTTTGTCATGTCCACTTCTCCTTTCAGTTTCAGGTTGACCTCTGCTGCAATCTGCCCATGCCGCTGATAGAGCCAGTCCCCCGGGCAGGCTTTGGCTGCAAACCAGCGG
>CALWON010000112.1 GCA_944383165.1 uncultured Oscillospiraceae bacterium | reverse complement strand
AAGGAATATTTTCTTAAGAAAATAGAAATATCTATAGAAATCAACGTAATTAAGATACGGATTTATTTCATTAAAAAATATAAATGACTTGCACAGATATAGAATTTGTGGTACGATAAATAAAAAAGGGGGGAATTGGTATGTTTGGTATTAACAGTGCATATAGTCGAGTTGACTACTGGAAGCAGACAAATCCTGTCTATAGTCGTGCTCAGACAACACCAACGGAAGAAATCAAAACACCTGTAAGACCGGTTTCAAATGTTCTTCCAGTATCTCGTGACCTTCCAATTCCTGAGGAAAGTACACTTCCAAAGGTTGGAGCGGATGCTGTTGAAGGGTATAAAAAGGGTGCTGATCCGGTTGAGATGCAAGTACGTGGTCGTATCCAGTACTTGAGTGAGGACGATCTTGCAAATGAGATTGAGAAGGCAAAATCACCTCATGAAATCATGGAGGAAAATGAGTGCCAGACTTGTGAAAAACGGAAGTATCAAGATGTGTCAGACGATGCCGGAGTCTCGTTCCAGACCCCAACTGAGTTGTCTCCAGAACGGGCAGCAAGTGCAGTGAGAGGGCATGAGATGGAGCATGTGGTTCGGGAGCAGGCAAAGGCAGATCAAGAGGGAAGGGAAGTTGTATCTCAAACCGTTACCTATCAGAGTGCAATTTGCCCAGAATGTGGTAAAGCATATATTTCTGGTGGAACCACAACTACAACAACACGTGCTGAGCAAGAGCCTGTGGAACAGGCACAAGCGTCCACACCGTTTGAGTTTTTTGCATAACATAAAATAAAAGCTGCAGCGCCTAAGCCGCTGCAGCTTTTATTTTTAACCATGTGCCATTGTTTCCAGTTCCATACGAGGTTGCTTCACTGGACCATCAAATGCTGGGTTGGAAAAATAAATATTTTTAGAGTTCATCTTTTCCTTACATAGGCGGATGCATTCACCGATTTTATCAACTTAAGTAACAGCCCCCAATCCGTTGCGGCACAAGGGATTCATGAAGTTTTCAAAACACGCCGCCGGCATGGTTGCAAGAGCTCAAATGTGTGGTATAATGAACCAAACCAATGGACAGCAAACAGAAGCTGAACCAATCAGAATGGAGGAAGTGAAACTATGTTAGAAGTTGGAACTCATGCCCCTGCGTTCACTTTGCCAGACCAGAAAGGCAACCTTGTTTCTCTGGCTGACTTTGCAGGTAAGAAGGTAATACTCTATTTCTATCCAAAAGACAATACCCCAGGCTGCACCCGTCAGGCATGTGGTTTTGCCCAGCACTATGGGGAGTTTCAGAGCAAGGATGTGGTGGTGATTGGAATTAGTAAGGATTCCGTTGCATCACATCTGAAATTTGCTCAAAAGTATGAGCTGCCTTTTGTGCTACTCTCTGACCCGGAACTTCAGGCAATCCAAAGTTATGATGTGTGGCAGGAGAAGAAGCTGTATGGCAAGGTAAGCATGGGTGTAGTACGTACCGCCTATCTCATTGATGAGAACGGTATCATTGAAAAAGTTATGCCCAAAGTAAAGCCAGACACAAATGCACAAGTGCTATTGGAGTATCTGAATCAGCAATGAGAATTATTTTATCACCAGCCAAAAAGATGAGGGTAGATATTGACTCCTTGCCCTATGAGGGACTGCCTGTGTGTTTGGAGCAAACAGAGCAGATTGTTGATACCCTCAAAAAAATGAATCGGGAAGAGCTGAAAACGCTGTGGAAATGCAATGATGCGATTACAGACCTCAATGTCCAGCGGTTGCAGGATATGGACCTGTACCACAATCTCACGCCAGCGGTGCTCTCCTATGTGGGAATTCAATATCAATACATGGCTCCTGGTGTATTTACACAGGCAGCTTATGACTATCTCCAGACACACCTGCGTATCCTGTCCGGTTTTTATGGGATTCTGCGTCCCTTTGATGGTGTGACACCCTATCGTCTGGAGATGCAGGCAAAGCTACCTGTTGATGGTACAAAGGATTTGTATACATTTTGGGCAGATACCCTTGCCAATCATTTGCTGGCAGAAACAGATTTGATTCTCAATCTGGCATCCAAAGAGTACAGCCAGTGTATTTCCAGATTTCTTCCTTCAGACAAAACCATGATTACCTGTGTATTTGGAGAACTACAGGGGAACAAGGTAGTAGAAAAAGGAACCCTGTGCAAAATGGCACGCGGTGAGATGGTACGATATCTTGCTGAGCATCAGGTTGGCGGTATAGAGGGGGTAAAGGAGTTTTGTGGTCTGGATTACCACTATGAACCCCGTTATTCAGATGAGAAAACCTTCACATTTCTCAGAAAACCAACTAGAGACGCACAAAATCTGGATATGATATAGCATCTACAGAAATCTGTCAGATTCCTGTAGATACAGTATATCAGATGATACCATATGTGGTCAATCAAAACAGCCCTCAATCCCTTTTGTTGTAAGGGATTGAGGGCTGTTTGTACATTCAGCGCACTGCAAAAGAGAAGATTTGCTTAATTTGCCAGAAGCCAGTCCTGAATTTTTATGGCTGGAATACCTTCGTAATTGCCACGGAAGGAACCTTCTTGGTAGAGGACAAATTTTGGGTAATTATCCCGGATTTCCAGCAGAGAGCCAAATTCACGTTGTACAGTGGATTCCTCATGAAGCAGGTAGCATACCTGAATATAGAGCTTATCACCCGATTTCTCAGCGACAAAGTCAATCTCTTTTGCATCCACCCGACCAACGCAAATCTGATAACCACGACGAAGCAACTCCAGGCAGACAATGTTTTCCAGAATCAGTTCAATATCCTGTAAATTGCTTCCAATTACAGCTTCTCGCAAGCCGTGGTCAACAATGTAGTATTTTTCGTTGACTTTCAGCATCTTTTTGCCGTTGATGTCCTGACTTCTGAGACGATAGAGAAGGAAGGCATCCTCACAGGCTTTGAGATAGTTGAGAATGGTTTCTGGTGATACAGTGCGATGCTCTGCTTTGAAAAATTTGGAGATACTGGTAGCTGAGAAGCAGCGACCTACATTGGCGAGGGTATAGGAGAGAATCCGCTCCAGAAGGTCTACATCTCGAATGTTATTCCGTTTTACAATGTCTTTCAGCATGACAGAGTTGAACATGTCTTTCAGATAGTTTTTGCTGAATTCAGGTTCAAACTGAATGCTGGACAGAAAGGGCATACCACCATATTGCAGATACTGTTCAAATGTATAGGATGGGTCTATCATCTGAAATTCAGAAAAGGAAAAGGGGTAGACCACAAAGGACACATACCGTCCAGCAATATAGGTAGCCAGTTCTCCAGAAAGTAGCTTAGAATTTGAGCCTGTAATATAGATATCAGCATGGAACCTGACACGCAGGGAATTGACTGCCCTTTCCCAGCCATCCACTTCCTGAATTTCATCAAAGAACAGATAAAACTGTTCCTTACTGTCACCAATCTTCTCACAGATATAGTCATGAAGTGTTTGGTAGTGGCACAGGTGCTGATTGCCTAAATCTTCAAAATTCAGAAAGATGGTGTTAGGGCTATTGATTTCATCTCTGATTTGCTCCAGCAATACACTTTTTCCACCACGTCGAATACCAGTGAGCACTTTTATGATATCTTTCCCAATAAACGGACGAATTCTGGACAAATAGGTTTCTCGTAAAATCATATCCATCGCCTCCAATCAGAACTATTGTACCATCTGTTATATCATTTAGCAAGTAGATATTGCATATATAATCAGATATAACGTTTATTATGCTGAATGTATGAAGTCTTTACAGTTAAAACAGACACAAGCAGAAGGAGGCAGATGGAAACCCTTATAAAGGTGCTTTTTATGGTACTTGAAAAGGTGCGTAAGACTCACCGTTACTGGGCTGGATTTCTTCCAAAGTTCCCTGTTATACTGCAACCATGAAGGGAGGGAATATTGTGGTTGATATGGATTTAATCAATTTAGATCATCTGACAGAGGAAGGTGTCTATGAGGCATTTCAAGTAGATGGTCATGAGGTGGAAGCACTGAATGACAGTTATCTTGATCTCTATGAATTGATTGGGCGAGATGCGATGCTAAAACTATACAAATATTTTCGCGGAGATAAAATTGATTGCCCAATTCGGTTGTATCGTCCAGAATATATTGCAGATTTGGCAAGCCAAACTACAAGCAGAAGGGAACGGGCTAAAATCGCAAGAGCTGGAGGGTATACAGTCAAATTTATTGAGGGGGTGCTAACCAAACGTCGCAAAGAGCTTGAAGTTACCGTATCTGAATAGATACAACACATCAGAACAAATGAGAAAAGGAGAAAACAGATATGATTGGAATTGGGTTTTTGGTGGTTGCATTTATCATAGCATCTGTGATTGTCAACTCAGCGTTTCAGCTATTTATGAAAATCATAGGTGCAGATGCGATATTCATGCGATCTGGAACAAAGCTGATTGTGACCATCCTTGTTTGGGCTGTCATAATCGGGCTTGTAGGTTCTATTTAGTGCTGAATAAGGAGAGAAACAATTATGGAGTATCATTCACAGTTATGTAATACTGAAGCTTCAAAGGCTGTATTGTATTTCTATCCCAAACGTGTTTTTGGACAGTTTCTTCTCAGAAAAGCTGTCATTGAGGTAGATGGACTTACAGAGACTGGAAAAATCAAGAAGTATAAACGACTTGATGTTCATTGTGGAAATCAAGAAGTCCAGGTATATGGAAAGTACTTCGGTAAAATGGGGCTATCTTCTTGTACTTATAACTTTGAGGCAGGAAAAACATATGAAATTGTGTGGAAATCCCCAGCACTTATATTTATGAAAGGGAAATTGAAAATTTCAGTTGTTTCTGATGAGAAAAAGTTAAAAAAGTTGGCAGCAAAGACAAAAAAATAGATTTGTTACACTGAAAATCATCTCGTTTTTCGTTCTATGCCATAGTGGCAGAACAGATAGAAGCGAGGTGATTTATTATGTTTGCAAACGCTCCTGTTTTAAACGAAGAGAGGGCTTCTGAAGTGGGAAGTTCTCTCTTTCTTTTTCAAATTATGAATCATATGGAGGAGGTATATTATGTCTGCAATTGTTGTAACAGAAACAGATCACCTGCCATACAAGGAATGGTTGGAGTACAGAAAACAGGGAATTGGAGGATCAGATGCCTCTGTTGTCTGTGGGATGAACCGCTATAAATCATCCATAGAACTATGGATGGAAAAAACAGATCAGTTACCTTATCAGGAAGCAGGGGAGGCGGCATACTGGGGAACACAATTGGAAGAACTTGTGCGTTTGGAGTTTATAAAACGGACAAAAATTGAGGTAAAGCAGGTAAAACAACTGCTGAAAAGCAGGGAATATCCCTTTATGCTGGCAAATCTGGATGGTATCTGTGAGCATCCAGACTATGGTACTTGTATCTTTGAAGCAAAGACAGCATCAGCCTATAGAATGGGGGAGTGGGAAGATTCTATTCCTGATGAATATCAACTTCAAATTCAGCATTATATGGCTGTTACTGGGTTTCAGGGTGCATATATCGCTGTACTCATCGGTGGTAATACATTCCGTTGGCAGTTCGTTGCCCGTGATGAAGAACTGATTTCCATGATGATTCAGCTGGAGAAAGATTTCTGGAGACATGTGCAAGAGAATATCTCACTGCCTATGGATGGTTCTCAGGCAGCAGCGAGTCTGCTTACTCAAAAGTTCCCAGATAGCAAGCCCAAGTCTCATATTACACTGCCTGAAGGTGCTATGGAACTGATTGAGAGATATGACCAAGCCTGTGAGCAGCTGGATATTATAACACAGCAAAAGCGGGAGGCAGAAAACCGTTTGAAGGAGATGATAGGAGAACATGAGATTGGCACAGTTGGAAATCGAATTGTGACATGGAAAAGTATTTCTCAGGAAAGACTGGATAGCAAAACACTAAAAGCAGAACACCCTGTTTTGTATCAGAAGTACACAAATAGAACATCCTACAGAAGATTTTCCATTAAAGCAACCGTATAAGGGGGAGAACTATGAATAACATTGAACTGAAAAAGAGTCTCAGTAATCAGATAGAGACACGAAATATTGCTATTCCAGAAACCATAGGGCAGTTTGATTCAGAGCATACAGAATATATTGCACTGGTCAACAATGCCTTGGAGCTGATTCATGATAACCTGAAAACACAATCACTATCCTTTCAGCTTTTTGATACCGTAAAATCACCGTCCGGTGGTTCTACGGTATTTTCTGTTCCTGGAATTAGTGGGGAAGAAGCGGAGAAGGAGCTTGTTGGTATTATTCTTGACTACACAACCCCCAGAGCTTATTGGGATACACCTGATCCGGTGGAAGGAACCCCACCAGTCTGTTTTAGCCAGGATAGCGTGGTATCTTGTGATGGAAAAGCGTGTTCAAAATGCCACTATAACGACTTTGGTTCCAAAGACGGAGAATCTCAGGCAAAGGCATGTAAGGAATCCGTTCTGATTCTTTTGTTGCGACCAAACAATATTTTGCCGTTGCTTGTCCGTATCCCTGTCACCAGTAAGTTTCGATTTTTAAAATACATGATGAGATTGGTCAGCACAATGAAATCGATCCACAGTGTAGTAACCAAAATTACATTAGAGAAAGCGACCAGCAAGACAGGAAAACCCTATGCTTTGTTTCATTTTGAGGCAGTCAGTGTATTAAGTCACAAAGAGGCAATGCAGGCAAAGGAGTATGGAAAGCAGCTGATGGAAATCCTTAATGTAAGTGACGTGATATCAGAGTTATCTTCAGCAGATTAAACGATACAGCATACACACCTGATATAGTGAATGGAGGAATACTATGAAGATTTTAGTTATTGAACCAGAAAAAAAGCCAGTTGTAAAAGAAATTGATGGAAGTCTTGATTCTATGCAAAAGATTGTAGGTGGGATTATTCAGGCACTGTATCCTTTTGCAGAGGAGGTTGCATGTATTTGCAATGATGAGGGTAAGCTGCTTGGATTGCCCTTAAACCGAGAACTGCGAGACGATGAGGGAAGATGCTATGACATCCTGTGTGGAACATTCTTTCTGGTAGGTTGCCCAGCCAATGAAGATTGCTTTACATCGTTGACAGAACAGCAAATTGAGCAGTTTTCAGAATATTTTGCAGTACCAAGAGTGTTTCTGAATGTGAATGGAAAGCTCCATATCATACCATATATTGAGTGATAACATGTAAAAGAACAAAGGGGGTAAGTCATGGAGAAAGGAAATGTTCTTGTTATTGGTAATTCCGGGGTTGGAAAATCAACCTTGATCAACGGGGTGTTGGGGAACGACTATGCAAAGACTGGATTTGGCTCAACGGGTGTTACTGATCGATTGGAAATTTATGAAAGTCATTCTATTCCATTCAGAATCATTGACACAATTGGATTTGAACCATCTGTGTTCAAAGAATGGAAGGCAATCAATGCCGTAAAAAGTTGGTCAAAGCAGTCTATTAAAGAGGGGAGAGGAGATACAAAAATCAATGTGATTTGGTTTTGTGTAGAAGGAACCTCCAGAAAATTCTTTCCCAAAGCCATAAAAGATGTGCTAAAAGCAACAAAAATGTGGTCATCTGTACCAGTTATTGTGGTAATTACAAAATCATATTCCGTACTGGAACGTGAAGAGAATATTCAGATGGTCTATGATGCAATTGCAGCATACAAACAATATCCCATAAATTTGAAACGAGTGATTCCTGTGGTTGCACAGACCTATTTTATTAACGAAAGTACATTTGTGCTTCCTGAAGGAATTTCAGAGTTAATCGCTGTAACAAATGAACTACTTCCTGAGGGGATACAGGCATCTGAGGGTGATATTTCAACGTTTCAATTAAAACGAAAGCGTACATTGTCCCATGGTATCGTTGGAGTGGCTACAACCAGTGCAGTTGTAATTGGAGCGGTTCCCATTCCATTTTCCGATGCAGCTATTTTAGGACCTATTGAAGTGGCTGAAATCAATGCGATTGTCCGTATTTATGGAATCCCACAGGATGAAAACGCAAAGCAGTTTATCAGTAGTATCATTGAGGTTGGTACAGTGGGAGTAGTTGCAAAAACTGCAATCAGTGCATTGAAGGCAATTCCTGGGGTCAATGTTGGTGCGTCGGTGCTCAATGCAATGATAGCAGGCAGTCTTGTGGCTGCAATTGGAGAAGGTGCAATTTATGCAGTTGAACAGGTGTACACAGGAAAGAAAGATACAAATGATCTCGACTGGGTGAAAAAGGTCATTGAATCCAAATTGACAAGTCAGTTTGTAGAAAAGTTCAATGATATTCTTAGAACGTCATCAGAGGAAGGAGATTTGAAGTCCGTTGCAAAGAATATCATAGATTTGTTTTTATCAGAGGACAAGTAGCACAAGGGAAGGAAATACACTAAGTAATCAAAAGATAAAATATTAACAAAATGGTTATTTACAGGGTATCTGCGTGGTTATCTGGCAGATATCCTGTAAATATTTCTAGGCAGGAATAGCTATTATTTTTTTACCATAGTTGATTGCAAAGTTGCACAGGTGGTTCTGTGCATAGTTTTCCTGTGGTTATTCTATTGGTTCTCAATATGTTCATATTGAAGATAGGATAGCTAGGCTGTAACGACAGAGATACCAATCATTTTGTAGAGAAAATTGCTCATAAGAGGCGATTTTATTACAAAAATCCTTGGTTTATTGTATCAATATAGACCCTCATCTATAGTAAAAATCAGACTGGTAACACAGACATAACGCCTAGCGGTGTGTCTATGTTACCAGTGCCACGACACCGCAGTGTCGTGAAGCTCCAAATCTTTATTTTTTGACGGAGTAGATTCAGATTGTAGTTATTTTACAAAAATCACATCTCTGTGGTATTCCAAATAAACCTTCATGGGAGCTGAGATTTGTATATCATATTGGATATCTGTATCAATCTGTAAACGGGTTTGATCCTCTTTGGTCAAAAAGCTTGAAATACTCATTCGACCATCATTTTGAAATGTAATCAGACCGCAATCAATCAAACAATCTATCTAAATTTGCACATAAAAGCAGACCATTATTTACATCAATTCTCTCATGATTATTGCTAATTGACCAAGGTTTTATGTGACTGGCAATTAATACTTTTCGATTGGTAATTCCTGTAACAATGCAAGTGGAATGATATTTTTGTAACAATTGCTTTCGATACTCACCCTGACCAATTCTTGACTGAATAATGGTTTCCTTTGTTGTGGCAGGAAGATCACTTTGTTCTATACAGTGAATCTTTACTGTAATATCTTCTTGTAGTTCGCAGCAGTCAAGTGAGAAATAGCGGAACTGTTTTAGAGCATTGCTATACATATGGTTACCTTTTTTATTTTTCGAAATAAATTGAGGATGATGCATGATCAGAAAAAGGGCATCATCTAGCTCAGTCAAGTTCATATGATACAGGCTCTTTGTAATCAGTGAAATTGATTGCATTTCTTTTGATATTGTGTTGACTGCCTGGGAATATTTATAAATGGAGCTTTGCGATAATGTACTATGTTCAGAAAGCCAGTTTGAAAATAGCAACGTTGTTTCCATAATAAACACCTTGGATTTAGATTTTTTTGCAGTATAGCATATTTTAGGAAACAAAACAATCTGTCTATCGCTTAGCTCACACACAACGACATTCAAAGAGTTAATAGAGAAATGTCAATATCCATTATCCAAGATTGTGCGAAGTTTTGTTTCAATTTTTGATGTAGTGTAGAATAGAAGCACTATATTGGAATTGCCTAAATGATTATAAAGATGCGGTGGACATTATACAGTACAATCAATCTACCCATTTCCATCGGTTTACTTTCTTGGTAAAAATTAAAGTTTGTAATTGTTTATTCAATGGTGGTGTGGTACAATTGCTGTAAGTTGAAATTTTTTAGATTAGCAATTATAGGAAGTTGCGAATTAAATATATTATGCATAAAAAATAGAATTTTAATATATTTGGTTGTATATGAGGATGGTGAATACTATGAAGCTAGTTGAATTTTCTGTATCAAATTATCGAAGTATCACTACTGCCCATAAAATTAAATTAAAAAATCTAACGGTTTTAGTTGGGAAAAACAACGAGGGAAAAAGCAACTTATTGCGAGCATTAAATGTTGCTATGTCTGCTGTAGTGGTACATAGCCGCCAACGCATAGCACGAACAGGTCTTTACACGAGGAAAATATATAATTGGGAACAAGATTTTCCAATTCAGTATCAGCAAAGAAAAAACGGGCTAGAATCTATTTTTAAATTGAATTTTCGATTAGAAAATGAAGAATTGGGTCAATTTCATTCTCAGTTAGGAATTAGAGGGAATGAAGACATCCCAATATCTGTTAAAATCGGGCGAGACAATCTCCCCAAAATTGAGGTTCCTAAAAGAGGCTCCTCGTCATACAATCGGAAGTCGCGAGAGATTACAGAGTTTATTTCAACACGGATTGCTATAAATTATATTCAAGCCGTCAGAACAGAAACTATGGCCTTAAATGCACTTCGAGATGCTATTAAAGGTGAGTTGTCACTGCTGCGAGACAATAAAGAATATGTAAAAGCACAAAGAGTAGTTTATGATCTTCAGCAAGAAGCGTTAAACAGAATTTCCCAACAACTAATCGAGCCACTAAATGTTTTTTTGCCAAACTTGAAATCAGTAGAAATTCGGCAACTGATCGATTATGATCTTCCTTATGTTACCAGTAGAGATTTTGATGTAATAGTAGATGACGGACTAGCTACCAGTATTCGTAACAAAGGTGATGGGATTAAAAGTTTGATAACCCTCGCCATTTTGAAGGATCGTAGAAATATAGATGGTGCTTCTGTTGTAGCAATTGAAGAACCGGAGTCGCATCTACACTCTGGTGCCATACACGCTTTAGTAGATGTAATACACAAAATGTCAGAAAACAATCAAGTCATCATATCTACACATAATCCGCTATTTGTTCAACAAAATCAAGTAAATTCTAATATAATCGTTGAAGCTGGAACCGCTCATCCAGCAAAATCAATTTCTGAAATCAGAGAAATTTTAGGAGTACTTCCTTCGGATAATTTGAGAAATGCACGATATGTTTTGCTGGTTGAAGGTGAAGACGACAAAATATCTCTCAGCAAAATACTTCCTGTATACAGCGAAAAAATTAAAGCTTTTCTATCAAATAATCAGTTAGTAATAAAATCTTTAGGCGGTGCGTCAAACTTAACCCATGATGCGGCAGATTTAAAAAACTGTATGTGCAAATTTGTAGCTCTATTAGATAATGATAAAGCAGGTCAAGAAGCCGCAAAGCGAGCAATGGATAAGGGCGTAATACTTGAGAATCAGATTAAGTACACTATTTGCAACGGATCTCCAGAATCAGAATTTGAAGACTGCTTAAAGCCGAGTACGTACATAAATATCATCTTTGAAAAATTTGGAGTTAAAATAGATGTACCAGAATTCAAAGGTAGCCAAAAGTGGTCGGATCGGTTAAAAAAAGTATTTCTATCTCAAGGATCACGGTGGAGTGAAACAATAGAATCAAAGCTCAAATACGAGATAGCAATATCCATCCCAGATAGTCATGAAATACAAAATATAGATGATATTATTATAGAGCAGAAATCTTCATTTATTATGGGATTAGTCTCTATAATAGAAGCTATGTTAGATGAATCTTAACACTGTTTATATTGACTTCCCATTATGTCCAAATATAGCAATAATGGAAAGTTGACTGGTAGTATATTAAGAGTTATAGAACTATAAATGAGAAAAGCCATTAAAATGTATAATTTAGCTTCTTTTTCTTGAATGCGCTAGTTTCCAAGCTTTAAGCTGCATAATTCCAAGCTAAGGTGGGATAAGTGTGTGTAGAACTAATATTACAAGAGAAGATCAAACATCAGCTGACTCAAAACATTTAGGATTTGAGTATCAATATATGTGCTTTATTAGGCAACTACTGAAGATCCGATCCGGGGAGGAAGTTGGATATGAATATCATGATGACGTTCATACTGTGTCATCAGATGGAATTACAACCTACATTCAGGTAAAGCATACAACTGAAACCTCTTCTGATGGAAGCCAGGCAAATCTCACCCAATTATCACCAGACGTCTGGAAAACATTTTCAAATTGGAGCAAGCTGATTTGCGATCCTTCTGTTGAAAGAGACTACATATCAGCACAGCTTGAATTTATAAAACAGTCACATTTTGTGCTGTGGGTTAATCGGTAAAACAAACCGAATTAACTCTACTTCTTTCTAAGGCAAAAGAAGGCACTTTGACTGTAAAGATCATTTGTGACAAATTGAGGTTCATCCAAAAATCAACAAGAGATAGCACATTAAAAACCTATATCCAGGATGTCTTGAAATTGGATAAACAAGTTCTTTTGGCTTTTTTTAAGAATACAAGGATAGAAAACTCTACCACTAAGATTTTTGATCAAATACGCACATTAATCCGTGAAAAAATGATACAAAGTGAGTATGTAGACGAAGTCCTATCAAATCTTTATTTGCAATTGAAAGAGGATTTTTTTGATAAAATAGAGGCAAAGCAACATCAGATAATTACATATAATCAGTGGATAACTAAATATTCTTCCATTTTTAATCAATATCGAAAGACTTTGCTACCTATCCGAAAATTCAATCCAAGATTGCCAGATCATTTGGAAAATCAATTTTTTGTTAATGAATTATGTGAGATTGGTGTCTTAGATTTTGAAGACGATGGACTATCGGAACTTGCCGAATTAACACAATGTTATTTATCTTTAGAATTACAGTTGGATGAGTGGTATGAGAGCGGTAAAATCAGCAAATTGGATAAGGATAGTTTTCATAAAGATGTTATTTTGTTTTGGAAGCGAACACATCAATCTAAGCATCGTAAAACGAAGGGAGATCTAAAACTTGATGTTGAAAATGCAATATCATGTTACGATCAACTTATACAAGAAAAGCTCCAATTGCTTTCCACTGAAATAGGTACAACCCTTTCAAATGGAGAGTTTATAAAATTAGCAAACGAACAAAAAATCGGATGGAAATACAAGTGGAAGGAGATGTATAAGAATGCGAACTGAATCCTTTAAAGAAAATGAACTAATTACAGGCATCTCTATTCTAGCAGTATTAAAATATAGTGGTAGTCTAGAAGTAACAAAATGTCTTTTAGTAGAACCACTGCTAAGTTGTTCGACAATAACAAAAAAATTGAAAAAAGAGAATACACACATCGCAAGTATTGAAGAACTGATTCTTAAAGAACAAGTAGTTTTTAGTGATTTTAATAATCGTTATTATGAATTTCTGGTTCTATCCATTAATGCAATAATGCTGTTTCAACATATGAAATTAATCACCATAGAAAACGGAATAGTTACACATACGAATGAAGCGTTTAACTTAGAGGACAGCAGCTTAGGGAGCAAAGCAGCAACACGTGTGAAAGCAGCAAAAAAACTAGCGACTATATTAACGAAAGGATCAGCAAGTGATTTGTATCTAAGCTTGCGTATTGAGCTATGATTTTCTATCTTGATAAAATGATTTTCTGGCTTAAAAACGGGAAAAAGCGAGTCCTAAAGTTTGAGAGTGACAAGGTAAATATTGTTACAGGTAATAGCAAGACTGGAAAAACAGCCATTTTAGAAATTTTAGATTACTGCTTCTGTGGAAGTAGTGAAACTGTTACAATTTCAAGAGAACATATCGGTGAAAATGTAATTTGGTATGGGGTTAAATTCCATATTAATGATAAGACTTATACCATTGCAAGAGGAAAAATATCAGATTTAGGAACTTTTTCTAAGGATTACTATTTTTCACAAACAGGTGAAATTCCAGAGATTCCTACCGCAAAAATGCAAGAAGATGAAATAAAAGCTATCCTAGAACCAGAATTCTCCATAACAGATGATATTCCGCTAGCATATGGGGGGCGTGGTATCAAAAGAGGCACAAAACTGTCTTTTCGGTATTTCTTGATTTTCAATACCCTATCCAAAAATGTTATTGATAATGGAAGATTATTTTTTGATAAATTAGATATTGATCGGTATAGAAATGTCTGGCCACAGATTTTTGATCTGACTGTTGGAGTCACAGATTTTGAAATTCTGCGAATTGAAAAGCAAATTGCGGATATTCAGAAGGATATCTTTCGATTAGAACAAGATCTAGCAAAAGCCGTAAAAGCGATTGATGACAGAGATTTATCTATTGCACTCATAGTAAAACATGCAAAAGAAGCTGAGTTAGTTGATGAGTGTTTGTCGGTTAAGGATGCTTTCAAAGAGGTAGAAAACCTTGTTAACACAGGTAAGGCACAATTGTCGGTTCAACTGTCGATTGAGCAAGAGTATGAAGGAATTTTAAAACGCAGAAATGATATTTTGATACAACTAAATAAATTGTATCGTTTTCAAAAATCATATGACAAATACAAACAATCATCAATGGAAGAGTTAGATGCTCTTAAACCAATATTGTATATCAATCAAAACTTCGCAGCACAAACAAGTGGAGAATATAAGGATTTTCTACAGAACCTATATGTAGAATTTTCTAAAATCAAGTCTGCCTCTCGCAATAGGCGACCATTTGAATATGACATTAATAAAAAAATTAAAGACTTACGTCATGAACTTGATAAGTTGGACAGCAAATTTCCACAAATAGCACAGATAGATTATAAGTTAATTCCTACAGCGGATAAACTAGTTTCTCTTGGCGAAATCAAAGCTGAATACCAGACTATAAAGCCATGCAACCAGGAGACCGATGACATTAATGTGCAAATTGAAAAGAAACGTAAACTAATAGAGAGATTAAAAGCACCCTATTTGTCAACTGAAGATAATCGTACTCTCAAAGTGCAGACACTAAATGATTATATACAGAAATATATTACCATTGCTGAAACTGCGTTAGATGAATATGGTAGATATTGTGCATGGTTTGATCACAAGAAAGCTATTCTTTCATTGAGAAAAAAGCAGTCAGCTGTAGTTGCTAACATTTCTAGTAGTTCTGATCATTTGTTTATGCATCTGTGCCTTTTTGCAGGTTTGCATGAAATGCTAATCTCACAAGAATGTCCCTTTGTTCCTAGTTTCCTTATTATGGATCAGCCAAGTAGACCATATTTCAATTCAACTGTTGATTTTCTATATTTTGAGAGTAAGAACAAACTTAAAAACAAGGATGATTGGAGTAAAGTGCGAAATATTTTCAGCCTATGGAATCAATTTTTGGATAATATCAAAGCTAAGAAAAATCATTTTCAGATTATTGTCTTGGAACATGTTGAAGAAAGTGCATGGGCAGGTTTTGAAAACATTCACCTTGTAGAAACATTTGACGGAGTAGAAAATGCACTCATTCCTCCTCAAGTTGAAGCATAAAATGCACACGAGATGGGGGTGCAGACATGAAGTCGGTCAACAATGACAACATCCTTATTAGCCATTTCCAGATGTTTTGCGTTTATATATCACTTGTGCAATGGCTCTCCACCTAAATTCCTACTAGGTCCATCTTTGTACTGTCTGCACAACTTGAGGCAGTTAATAACATTTATTTGGTTTTTCCTAATCGACTGTAATAATTCTCTAATTTATCGTCACAGATATGATTGATTTCTACTTTTTCTTCTGTGCTTAATTTCTTCCATACTGCTTCGTCTACCTGAACAATCCCTAATGTCTTGGTGTGTTGGAGCATGTGCATATCTTCAAAACGCTTAAATGAGTTTGCCAAAATATTTCGTTTAGCATCCTTGTCTGTATATTCACCTTTGGCAAAGATACTGTTTTTCTTCTCAACTATCAGACCAGAGGCACGGCGACCCTCATAATAAGAACGAAAATAGCTCACAATGTCATCTAGCTGAATTCTCCCTCTGTCATCTGCATAGAGTAAAATTGCCTTAATTAGTACAGGTTTATAGGAGTAACTCATATCCATTTGACGAATCATATCCAAAAACATATCTTTTCGGTTGGAGTCATTGATTATGGTCCAACCGTATTTTTTTGCATATTGTTCCAATGTGTCTTCTTTGAAGTATTTGAATGTGCGGTGTTCACTCATTGGGACCACCAAATCAGGGACTAGCTTACCTTCTCTGACATACCGCTCAATGGTTTCAGACTGTACATCTACCCGTCGTATAAACTCCATCTGGGAAATCATTCCCTCAGCTTCTTCCTGCCAGTTGAAAATATCCACCACTTCATAGTCGGTGGCATCTACTGGCCAGTCGATAAGTGCTTCTGGTTTTTCTCCTTGGGCATAAAGTTCAGATTCAGCAGCTTTTTTACGATTTGGGGCAACAACAAGCTGACCAGCTTTATAATCTTTCAGTTTAAACAGTCGATGGAGGGACTGTGGCATATTATATTGACTGGCGTTGTCCACAAAGTCAAATACCATCAGACTCTCTTTGCCCTCAAATAGCCACATTCCTCTGCCTAACTGTTGGGTATATAACACCTTAGACATGGTAGGGCGAGCCATAAACAGCACTTCAATCTCTGGGCAATCCCAACCTTCATTGAGAAGGTCACAGGCACATAAAACCTGAATTTCCCTATGAATAAATTTATCTTGAAACTCTTTTCGCTCTGATTGCTTCATATCACCAGAAACTGCAACAGCAGATATATGAGCTTCTTGGAACAAATGGGCAATCTGTTGGGCATGTTTTACTGAGGCACAGAATACAACTGTCCGTTTATTGAGAACATATCGCAACCATGTGTCAACAATCAATTTGTTACGTTCAGGAACATAAATTTTGCTTTCCAAATCCCGGATATTGTATTGGATGCTGTTAAATCGTACTTTTGTCAGGTCAATATTGGTATGAATACGAATGCATCGTACAGGTACTAATTCTCCAATTTCTACAGCAGTTTTGATGTCCAGTTTATGGGCAGTATTTTTGAAAATATCCAAAATTACTTTGTTGTCGTCAGTTCGTTCTGGTGTGGCAGTAAGCCCAAGAGTGAAGGAGGGCTTGAAATAGGAGAGTATCTTCTGATAGGTATCCGCAGAGGCATGATGTGCCTCATCCACAATGAGATAATCAAAAGCATCCTCATGAAAGCTGTCCAGGTGTAGAGCCACACTTTGCACACTCCCACATACCACATGGGCATTGGGCTGCTTAATGCTTTCCATATAACGACCAACAGTAACAGAAGACCATAATTTGCGGAAGGTTTCTGTTGCCTGATTGACAAGTTCCTGTGTATGTGCCAAAAAGAGGACACGACCACCGCAATGTTTGGCGTCCATAACTGCGGTGACTGTCTTTCCAACTCCTGTAGCATGGTATAACAGGGCGATGGTTTCACTGGATTCTCGCATCATCTGTAGGGCTTTCAATGCTTCAATTTGATGTTGCTTTAGTTCCAGTTTGGAGCCGTCCAAAGCCTTGCCACGTTGCTGGGGAAGGTAATCATCAATTTCCTTGAAGTTAGGATGGTTACCTAAAAAAATACGCAGTTCATCTTTTACAGATTCTGGCTGAGTTTGCATTTGACGAACTGCCCATCGGTATACATCCCACCCCAGATAAATCATGCTGTTTTGCTTTAACAGATCATCATAAAATTTATGTGAAGATATAATATCTTTATTGTGAGAAGCTTCATCGTCAATCTCAATGGCTACCCGTCTGGTTCCATGTTCCAGAACAAAATCTGCATAGCGACTATTTTGATAAATATCATAAAAATGATACTGGGAATAGAGATATCCAGCTTTTTCTGCCCCAAAAGTTTCGCTGAATAGTTCTATAAACAAATTCTCTGGCACACTTCCAGAGGCGGAATGGTAGGATGGCATAAAATCACCTTATCTCTTTCTAAATTCATCTCGTTTTCCAATTTTTCCAAGTCGAACCAATCTTGAAGCAATTGAACCAGTTGTACGCTTAAAATAAATACAAATGGCTTCATTTGAATATCCAGCATCAAACATTTGAGATAGAGTGGAATCCTGTTCTGCTGTCCAAGGCTTTCCTGCATTTTCTGGTTGAGATTTTTGGGTTTCTCTTTCTGAAATCGTAAGATGATGAAGTACAGTATGTAATGCCCTTACAATTTCAACCTGATTGCAGCTATCCTCTTTAGAAAGAAGTTCCCCAGTTATGGGATTGATTCCATCTGCCAAAATTGTTAATAGCTCTTTTGCACGAAGAATATCCATCATCATTCCTCCTGTTCTACAAAAAATAATTCTATTTGCCATAGTGTACACCAGTATACTTTTGCAGTCAATTGGACAACAACAGGTATGGAACGAGATTTTGGACAAATCATACAGTTTATATCTTATGACTGTGAGTTCATATGGAACTGATTGATGATTAGGCAAAAACTTATCATAATCAAGTATAACGGCAGCTTCTGATGATAGGTCAGAAGCTGCCGTTTTTAAAAAGAAGAATGTCCTTATATCCACTAGACAAAAAGATTCTTTAGTATTTCATTTGGATTTTCTGCTTTTATTAGTTTATCTTCAATCATTGTGAATATGGCGAGATTAACCTTCTTGGCAATTGGACTGATAACAAGGGTTTGGTAGAAATTTTGATATTCTGGTGTAACTGTGGTATCAATTGTATCAGGGTTAAAAAGTACCTTTTCTGCGAGATTGTTGATTTGAGACAATATGGAAGATTCCCAGTTATCGCTCAACACATGATCTTCTATCAATTGATCAATAATCAAACGAGACATAAGGATAAATAGAATCAAAAAATCTTTAAATGACGTAGAGTAATGGAATATTTCGGAAATATCCTCTAACTGGAAAAGTTGATTGCGTAATTTTGGAAAACATAATTCACTCAATACAAAGAATTTTGCTAAAAAAATATTCTCTTCCGTTTGATTTTTGCAGCGAGAAAGCTGTTTGACTGAATCTGTAATTAAGTACAACTGCATATTCTTCTCGAACCGGTACAAATTCATACCATAATAGGTGGGATCTTTTTTTACATGAGTCAAGAATGTTTTAGAAAGAAAAATGAAATCTTCATATTTATCTTTTTCTGTTCTCGAGACAAATTTATTGAAATTCTCAATCAAATTGTCAATATACTGGTCATCCCTTGGAGCATTCAATGCCTTATTAATGATAGAAAATCGATTGTTTATTCTTTTATATATTTTTGAAATTTTTGGATCTTCAAGTACAAAGTATAGCGACCACTCATGTACAGAACTTTTGGGCATTGCCGCCCAATTAGGTCTGCGGATATCGTTTTCCTTTTTTGTGAAGAACCTATGGCGATGCTGCCGAAGAGTAGAGACAACATTGTTTATTTCATCTTGTTTTTCTGAATTTACAGTGGAATACTTTGGGTCGAAGTATTTTTTTGAGCCTTTCACATGATACTTTTCTGGAGAATTCAAGTATACAAATTGTCGCAGAGAGAGGGAGTTGCAACGTTTTGTTTCATGTATAAATGAACAACCTCCCATAAAACGACAAATTTCGAAAGCTGATTGATATAAAATAGATTCACTGTTAAACATGCTGAATTCTCCATAGTTATAGATTGAGCATAAAAAGTCATATACTTGTGTGTATACCTTATCTAATATTATATCATCCAGATCATCCTCATCGCTTTTTACTGCACTGCACATTGAAGCAATACAGTAATATAGTGCTTCATACATACATAACCATCTTTCATCGAGTTCATTTAAATTTGAATTAGGTCCAACAAAATTTTCTTCCCTGTTCAATAACTCTTTCCAAGATACCGATTTCTGCATAAAGCGATCACTCCATTACATACAAGATTTATCTCACAGACCATTTGGCAGGACAGCATGATTTATGCTATCGATTTTTATACTATAACTGAGCAAAAGGTCAGGTTTGCTCAGTTATAGAATAATATACATAAATTAACATATTTTACATATTTTGTCAAGCTATATTAAAAAACTTTTATTTTATTGTTTACATGATATATTGCGAGCTATTTCTCTGTATCTTCATCTGGCATGGAGGGTATATGTGGGACGGGAGAGGATGTTTGTGCTTTTTTGACCTTACGATAAAATGTGGACTTTGTCATATTTAACTTACTCATGGCTTCAACGGCTGTTAATTTGCCTGCTTGCCATTGTGCTACAACTGCTTGGAATCCAGGTGGGTCAACTGGTTTACGTCCCTTGTATTTACCATGCTTTTTTGCTATGGCGATTCCCTCACGTTGCCGTTGGAGGATATATTCACGCTCTAGCTCTGCTACTGCACCAAAAATAGTCAACATAAATTTTCCGGTTGGTGTGGTGGTGTCAATCGCTTCTTTTTGAGAGATAAACTCAACACCTTTTGCCGATAACCGCTCCACCAAATCCAATAGGTCTCTGGTATTGCGAGCAAAGCGACTAATAGATTCTACGATGACCGTGTCACCTCTGCGAACATAGTCAAGCATTTTCTTTAACTCTGGTCGATCTGTATTTTTACCACTTATATGATCAATGTAGACCTCGTCCACACCCATCGATTCCATGAGCAACTCCTGTCTGGCAGTATTTTGCTCTTGGGTGCTGACACGAATATAGCCAATCTTCATATTACCATTTACCTTTCTTAATAAAAATTCCCAATAGGGTTGGTGTTCGATATGGTATATACCAAAATAGGAAAACCAACTCTATTGGGATACTTTTTTACTGTCTCAATAGGGTGTGCCCTAGTGGGAGAGACAGAGATATATGAGTGTGCATAGATAAGTTTTAGGATGTATGCTAAGATATACAGCGCACTTATGAACCACGAAAATAGTTCCTTGTATAAAAAGGGAAAAAATGTATTTTTACATATTGTGATAGAGAACAAACCCTCTGACGTAGTACTCCTGTTTTCCTACGTCAGAGGGTTTGTTTGCTTGCGTTTACTGGTTCAGTTCATATTGATGATAGGATTCCATTTCGTACAAATATTCTTCAATCTCTTCTGGGGTAAAACCATCTTCCAGTAATGATTCAATATCATCAGGACTATATCCAAAGGAAGGGGCAATGGTTTTCAGATCCTCAATATAGGCAGAGGCTACTGTACTGTAATAGGAAGGGATATAGTGATATGGAGAGTAGTATGGGATGAAGTAGTTGGATAGATGGCTGTCATCAAAGGTTCCTCGAACCAAATGCCCTGTGGCATTGATGTGTACAATATCCCCACAGTGAATGGGTACTTCTTGATATACGCCTAGAGAGAAGTGGAGCTTTTGTAATGTATGATTCAATATCTCTTTTGTAGACGCATACAAATATAAACCCATATGAGACCAGTGATACAGAACAAGAGGGTTATTTCCCTTTACAAGGTATAGATTATCCTCTTCGTCCATTACTGTGATAGTGAAGGTACCTTGCAGAGATTGTGCCATATGAGTCAGACTGTTAAATGAGAGAACACCTTCTTTCTCTAGCAGTTGAACTGCTATGTAGCTGTCTGTCTCCACACGAGTTGCAGGTAATTGTCGGGACAGGTGGAGTAATTTGTCGTTGGAAAGTACCCCATTATGAGCCAGAGCAAAGGACAACTTTCCAGCCTTTCCTGGAAATGGATGGTTGTTGTAGTTACGCTTTTCGTTGCCCTGTGTTGTCAGACGAGTGTGTCCCATGACGAGAGTAGAGTGTTTAGGAACACGAAGACGCAAGCGGTGAGCGGGGAGAGGTCGTTTGAAAATTTGCAACCCAGATCTTGTGTGGTATGCAATGCCAGTGGCATCAGTGCCTCTTACCTCACATGCCTCAGACAGAGTAGACAGAATGTGATTTTTCTGTTTGGCATTGAGAACATGCCCATAGTCTAATACTCCAAATAAACTACACATATTACAGTTCCTCCTCACTGTTTACTGGTTCATTGAGATAGAGCCGTCGTTCCTTCAGATACTGAATGAGCTCTGGTTCTGTGATGTAAGCCATGAAGGTACTCCATGACAGGGACTTTAGTTCCTCATCAGACATAGAAAGAGCCACATTACAGATATGGTTTACCATCTGCAATGTGGCAATAAGAGTGTTATATTTAAGGGTTCCACGGAAAATACGAAACTCAATGGTAGAGTCGTTGGTCAGATTAACACAGGTATAGCGGCTGGCGTATCCCTTCTTCACATGCTCCATCATCTCACTGGGTTGATCTTTGTATCCATAACGAGCTGCCCATCGATCCAGCTGTCGTTGCGTGCGGCGTGAAAAGATGAGTAACTCATTCCAGTGTTTTTCAACGAAGTAGAGTACACGGGCAATGGTGTTATCCTGTTCATCAATTGTATCTCCAAAGGCATTGCGACTTATATGTATGTGAAGTCCACAGGTATCACATTTATGAGACAGATAACCTAGCTCTACTGCCCTGTGTGTCAGTTGTGCCCAAGGCATATGATTGAGATGAAAAGAGAGAGACATAGGATGAGTTACCAGTTCAAAACCATCTGACAGACTGCCGTCATGTTTACAGTAGAGATATTCTTGTTTTTTGTTGACCAATTGAATCAAACGTTTTGCATTATAATCTCGTTCCCCTCCTTCATCCAGTTCCAACTCCACTCCAAAGTAGCGAGGACCCTCACCATAAAACACAGGAACCGGTTTATAGTTATATTCATGAATGTAATCAGATTGATGAAGATTATAGCAGCTCTCACAATAGGGTTCATCCTCATCATCCAGATAATGAGCATCCGACAGAGCAATGAGACGACCACAATGGTCACAATGGGTATAGTTGTTCTCATAGCAAGAAGGGCAGAGAATGAGAGTGTCATTTCCCTCATTGTCAGCGATCCAGATACGATTTCCACAGTGGTCACAGATACAACTCTCTTCACTTAGGCAGGATGGGCAAAGTAGATAGTTGTTGAAGTAGGTGAGGTCCTCGCGGTCATATCGTTGTCCACAGCAAGTACACCGCTCCAGAGATTTCATAATAATTACCTCCATAATAATGATTGCCTCAAAATTTTTCTGGGGCTTACAGAGATAACATATCATTCAAAATAAAGTGTATACGATAAGATTTGCATATAAATGTGGTCTTTACGGTGATAATTTACCATTTAATTACTCTTTGAAATATAATTACATTTATTTTACATAAAAATAATCATAAGTTTCTGGTAAATAAGCAGATAAAAATTTTTGTTTTTGTCACGTCTTTTAGGTTTCATTCTGGTGTATGATGACTTCACAATTTTTAAGGAGGAATGTGCTATGAAACAGCTTATGCTCAATACCAACCTTGATGACCTGTTTGACCTTACTGACAATCCTGATGAAGAACGTAATTTCGAAATACCATCCTACTTAAAAAAACGCCGGAAAGTATGTGGTTTGTATGAACCCACAGAATGCAAAGGGGACAAGAAAAAGAGAAAAAAGAAGAAAAAGAAGAAAAACAAAGATCATGAGATGGATTCCATGAAACCATATTATGACTATGGTTATGTAACACAGGATTTGATTGATGCAACTGAATTTGATGAGTCCTATGTTCGCTATAGCTGTGATATTCCAGATTGTTATGTGGTGAAATCAAATGAAGATAGTGGATTTTTTTGCGGGAATCGCCAATATTACTCTGAAAAGGAGACTTTTGTTGGGAAGTCACAGAAGACAGATGGGCACATAATTGTAATTGGAGGACCTGGATGTGGTAAAACAAGTGCGACTGTGATTCCTACCTTAAATTCGTGGAAAGGACGGATCATTGCCTTTGATGTAAAGGGAAATGGTGGTGATCTTGTAACCCCCTGGTACACATTTAACCAAGACTCAAACAAACGATTGTTTGTATTCAATCCAACAATAAAGAATACTGCACGATATGATCCGTTTTCTCTTCTTCGGTATGACAGAGAAGAGAACATGGTTAATCATGCAAGGGATTTGGCTCTTGCGTTGATACCATCACCATCACAATCCACATTTTCAATTTCAGTGGATAAAGTGTGGTCACAGATGGCACAAAATTTATTGACGGGAGCTATCCTGTACTATTTTAGTCTGGGATACACCTTTCCTCAAATGATGCAGACAATTCAATATAAAACAATACAATCGCTTGTTGATGAGATTATGGGCAGTGAAACAGATAGCGAAGAGAGCGGAGAGTGTAGACATGCAGCTGCCAAGATGTTTATTGGCAAATTTAAAAACTTAAAACCTGAAATAATGGCATGTGTTGGGATGGAAATCAGTGAACTTGTTACCCTTGCAGTCGATCCATATGTTATTCAAGCTTTTACCACAGATCCCACATGTGAATTATTACAATGGAGTGATTTTCTCACAGATGAGCATCCATATGATGTGATTCTTCAAATTCCAGAAGATAAATTGGATCAATGGGAACCACTTATAACGTTGATGTTGAATCAGTTGACAAAGACGTTGGAGCGACGCGCGGACAAACACAGCTCAGATGTGTGTGGGCTACAGCCAGTTCTTATCATGCTGGATGAATTTCCAAGATTAGGGACATGTCATGCGATTAAAAATGGTCTGGCAACATTGCGGAGCAGAGGTATTACAATCGCTATCTTTATTCAGAACATTGCTCAGCTTGACGAACGGTATGGTATGGAGGGAAGAAGAAATATTCTTGGCAATTGTGCCTACAAGCTTCTTCTGGATATTACGGAACCTGATGATCAGGAGTATTTTTCACGATTACTTGGAACGATTCCGATTGCCAGAAGAAGTTACTCAGTATCTTTGGATGGTCAGGGAGTGACACGAAATAGCAGTGTTACCATTTGTGAAGAACGGGAATTCATTGTGCAACCTCATGAACTGGGGCAGCTTGGTGACAAAGCTGTATTTATTACTCCAACTGGATTTTATTGGGTATGGAAAGAACCATATTACCAAAAAATTACACAAACACAATTGCCAGAAGCTGTTGACTTTATAGTATCTGATGTATGTATGACAGAAGGGAGCGAGCCATATGAGTATCATTGATGAGATGATTTCAAAAAACTTGATGGAAATTAAACAACTTGAGCGTCGAAAAATGATGCGAGACAGACAGAAAAAAATTGCAAGAGAGAAGCTGGCGCAACGACGTATTTTCCTTGTGGGTACATACTTCCTCAATGCGTTTCCGGAGTTTCTGTCTTTACAACCGAAGAAATCGGATGAAGAAAATCAAATTGAGTTTGCACCACTTTTAAGATTTTTGCAAACTCTATCCCACAGCCATAACCATCTGGATTCTGTAGAGGAATGCAAATGTGATGTATCTGAGAACCAGTAAGTCATGTATGTTTGTTTCTGTTAGCTTATAGCGCACTTATGAACCACTCAAAAAACTGCCAAGGCAGCATTTCAATGATTGCCTTGGCAGGGATAACTCAATCAATAAAGGAAGGTGTAAAAATGAAACCGATTCATTTTCATATCAGCTATTGTAAGAGGTCCGCTGGACGCTCCGTGATTGAATATGCATCCTATTGTTCAGGGGAAAGTTTATTAAGCCAATACAATGGGGTTAGATACTATAAAGAAAGAGATGATGTGGTGTATAAAGAGATTCTGTTACCTCCAAATGCTCCAGATGATTATCAAAATCGTGAAATTCTTTGGAACTCAGTAGAGCTTTATGAGGATAAGAATGCTCAGTTAGCCAGGCTTATCGATGTGGCGTTGCCAAATGAAATAAATCGAGAGGATCAGATCATCTTAATTCGAGACTATGTGCAACAGGTTTTTGTCGCAGAGGGTATGTGTGCTGATGTTGCTGTTCATGATAAGGGGACAGGAAATCCCCATGCTCATATTATTCTCACGTTACGTTCTTTAGATGAAAATGGTAATTGGAAATCCAAATGGATTAAGAACTATCGTTTGGATGACCAGGGTAGAAAAATCTATGATCCTGTAACCAAACGGTATCAATGTGGACCCAGTATACCTGTTAACCATTGGGGAAACAAGGCAAATGCAGAAATATGGCGTCGCCTATGGGCTGAAACCTGCAATTGTGTTTTGAAGAGTAGGGACATAAAGGTTCGTTATAGCAACTTGAGTTATGTAAGATTAGGAATTGATAGAGAGCCACAGAAACATCTGGGGCGAAATGTGCTGGCATTGGAAGCACGTGGCTACCATACCGATCGTGGACTTGAAAATCGCAGAATTATAGCAAGAAATCAGGAACGGGAGAAACCGTTACGATTGAAAGAGCGGGATGACAGCTGGGAGCGATCCAGATAAGCCTGTCTGCCGCATAGATACCCGTTATAGTTATATATTATTACAACAGGAGGTGAAAAAATGCAACCGAGCATTTTAAAAATGGAAGTTATAGCAGGAAATTGTGGTGTATATCAGACGATTTTCAAAACCAGACATGGACGAGTTGTCTATCTGGCTTTGGCGGTGAGTCATGATTCATGTGTCATCACACAGTGTTTCTATGTAGACCGCAATCAGGGAAGAACAGGTGATGACAGATATGCACATGCCCCCAAAAAGCTGCAAACAATGGAATTCCCAATGGAGAAGCTTTTGTCTGTTTTGGAGAACCAACTGGATAAAAAGTTTTATCAAGTGGAATGGATGAACGACCAGACCAAAGCCCTGACCTTTGCAGAGTATATGGAGTTCTGGAAGACTCAGGAGCAACAAAAGTATCGTTTTCTGGTGATGGTGGGACAAGGGGAGACATACAATGGACTTCCTGGACGCCTGAGGACACGGCTGAAGAACAGACTGCATCGTTCCATCTATATAGACCTTGCATACAGGGGAGGGGATGAGGGCGTAGTGAATCACTGCTATTACTATGACCGAAGATACAGTGACCCAGAACGTTGTGTAACCCCACCAATGCTGATCAGGTGTTTCTTTTCTTACACAAAAGAGGGAATCCTGCAACTTATCAATCATGAGTTGTATTGTAACTTCACGCATATGATAGTGACAGATGGGATTGATCTGGATGACAACATAACACCACTGTGTGGTGCCATTTGAAAGGGGGGAGTGTCATGGTCTGTGAGTACACAGATATTAAGAACTTAAGCCATAGGGTAGAGCACCAAGTGATTCAAACTGACGATGCAGAAAAAAGGGAGCAGCTTTTAGAGGAACTATATCGAGTCATGACGAGACCAGGAAAGAAGCACTCAGCCTGATAAGATGATTGGCAATGAAAGGGAGGAGGTGTGTCAATGGCGATTGTGCTCTATGCAAGAAAGTCGGTGGAGCGGGAGAACAGTATCAGCTGTGAGACTCAGTTGGAATACTGCAAATCCATGTTGAAGCCGCACGAGAGAGATGAAAAAGTGATCACCTTTGTTGACAATGGATTTTCTGGTGGAAATGTGGAACGGGAAGGGTTCCAAAAGATGATGAAACTGGTACGTCAGGGCAAAGTGAATAAGGTAATTGTATATAAACTGGATCGTATCAGCCGCTCGCTTGCGGATTTTGTAAATATTCTGCATGAATTTAAGGCTCATGGCGTAGAATTTGTGTCCTCACAGGAGTCTTTTGACACATCTTCTCCTTATGGGGAGCTGGTTGTAAAAATCCTCATGGTATTTGCTGAGTTTGAGCGGACATCCATTATTAACCGTATTACACAGGCCTATGCACACCGTAGTGAACTGGGTTTCTATATGGGTGGCAGACAGCCGTATGGCTTTGAGTTACAGCCCACAGTCATACATAATGTAAAAACAAAAAAACTCAATCCAATCCCATCTCAAGTGGAACAAATTCGGTATATGTATGAGGTTTATGCTCAGGAAGATGTTTCACTCCGTCGTCTGCTTGATCTGATGGTGCTTGAGGGAAAAACACCACTCAATGGTACATCATGGAGTACATCCAAAATCTCTGCCATTTTAAAAAATCCAATCTATGTGCAGGCAAATTCCGATGTGTACGAGTTCTATGAGCGGAAAGGTACCAATATTATCACTGATGTATCTCAATTTACAGGGGAGTATGGTGCACAGCTCTATGGTATTTCCAAACATGATACAGATAATTCCGATTGGTCAGACGTGAAGTTAGTGCTGCTTACACATAAAGGAATTGTGCCTGCTGATATATGGCTGAAGTGTCAACGGAAGCTGGAGCGGAACAAACAGGTGGGGGGCAGCCTTAGCAACACAACCAGTTGGTTGGCTGGTAAAGTGATATGTGAAATGTGTGGGCACACCATGACCACAGTCAAGGGGAAACCCAATCAGGAAGGACAAATACGTCGATATTTCAACTGCACAGGAAAAAGTCACAAACGGTCGTGTAAAGGACCCAGACATTCGATTTACGCAGATGACTTGGAGTGTATGGTGTATGATTGTATCACAGAAAAACTGACACAGTTGAGACAGGATAACCGAAAAAAGCGAACAGTAGACAGTGCTGAGGTCAATGATTTGAAGCTTAAGCTCAAAGGAGTCGAGCAATCTGAAAAACAATTGATGGATTCTCTGCTCTCTGGTGCACTGAATGAAGATCTAATCAAGCTGGCAAATGCCAAAGCAACACAGCTGAAGCAGGATCGACTGGCATTACAGCAACGACTGGATGACCTGGCATCCAAAAGTGAGGATATGGGTGTGGTGGTGGATCTGGCTCGGTCGTGGAAAAATGCAAATTTCACTCGTAAAAAGGAAGTTGCCATGCTTCTGATTCATCGGATTTCCATTACTCAAGATGGTACTGCAAGAATACTTTGGAATATATAAAGTAACGTCAGGAGACTGTCCTCCTGACGTCATTCTTTACCGAAAACCACAGTTTACTTTGACAGAAAATACTGGAGTGGGCTACAATTCAGATAAATAGATTACAGATAGGAGGATGAGATATGATTTTATATCATGGCAGTAAAATGATTGTAGAGTCTCCAGGAATCCAGATTCAGAAGTATAACAAGGACTTTTATTTTGGTTTTTACTGTACATTATTTCCCAATCAGGCTATTCGTGGGGCAATTCGGTTTGATGGTATAGGGTACTTAAATGAGTATTGCTACACCCCTGATGATAAATTGAGGGTAAAACAATTTCCAGAGATGTCAGAGGAGTGGCTGGATTTTATTGTGGCTTGTCGTTTAGGTACTTCACATGGGTATGATATTGTGGAGGGTCCTATGGCTGACGATACCATTTTTAACTATGTTCAGAACTTTGTAGATGGGAAAATCAGTCGAGAGGCATTCTGGGAACTTGCCAAATTTAAACGACCTACCCATCAGATCAGTTTTCACACAGCACGTGCTCTGGCTACTTTGTCATTTGTGAAGGGAGTGGAAGTCAGGGATGAAGAATAACAGCGCATTGTTTTACACCTGTAGTCTGATTGAGTATATTGGGCGTGAGAAAAAGCTGAAACGCTCAGATGTAGTCTGTACACTGGGGGAGAAGACCATCGGGCGAATTTACCGTTATGCAGATGTATTCCATTCCATTGTGAACCAATCTTTGTCAGAGGAAACAAGATTGATTGACACTGCAAACAATCCCTTTGGAGTATAGAGAATGACGTCAGGAAGCTGCCCTCCTGACGTCTATTTTTACGAGTAAATCTACTTAAATCCGTCTGGTTTGTATCACCAAAACGTTGGAAGTGAACAATTTCACGCTCTCGCAAAAAGCGGATCACATTGTTCACATCAGGGTCATCAGATAGTCTGAGAATGTTGTCGTAGGTAACACGGGCTTTTTGCTCTGCTGCCAAATCTTCTGTTAAATCGGCAATCACATCACCAGTGGACTGTAGGGCAGCGGCTGTAAATGGGAAGCCAGAGGCAGCGGTTGGATAGATACCAGTGGTGTGGTCAGTAAAATATGGGGCAAAGGTTGGATTGTTTCGTATATCTTCATCTGTTAGATTGCGTGTCAGTTGATGCACCACAGTTGCTACCATTTCCATGTGGTCAAGTTCTTCTGTACCTATATCAGTCAATAGACCTTTTGCTTCAGCATAAGGCATAGCATAGCGTTGAGAGAGATACCGCATGGCTGCACCTAATTCTCCATCTGGTCCATCATACATCATTAGACTATAAAGAAGGCAAATAGAGACGGTAGTGAATTTCTAAATGGTTGTCCTCTTTGGAGAAGGTGCAGCGGTCAATCGCATCTACAGCAGCGGCGTGTTTCTGTTCCTTCGTGGCATGTGGGTCTTGTAGCACTTCCAAACAACGACAAATTTTTTCTTTCATCATCGTTTCAAGAGCATCGGAATCTTCTGGGGTTTCGATGCTTTTTATTTTTTCTTCTACCTGGTGTAACCGTTCATCCAGTGCAGACTTTGATTTTTTATAACCTTCCAAATCCTCCACACCTGCAAGGTATGCCTCACGCAACCGTTCCAACTTGGCGTTTAGCTGCTTTTGCTGTTCCTTTAGCAATGTGGATTCATCTATTGCTGTCTGCTCTCGATGCCGTATGACTCGATAGGTGATGGGAACAGCGGTCTGGCGGTCGTGATCCAGAGCAGCAAACAGCATATCCAGCAATTTTTCTTCTGATATATGTTGAGAGGTGGTACACCGTCCTCTTACATAGTTATTACATTTCCAATAGTGTGGAGCGGAAAAAATGAGTGTTGCACCACAGGAAGCACAACGAACAATCCCTGACATCCAGCGTTTTAGTTCTGTGACGGGTCTACCATGATATTTCCACTTTGCTTTTACCTCATCCAGTCTGGCTTGTGCTGCATCCCATACTTCCTGAGAAATCAGCGGTTCATGTTGTGCATCTGCAAGGATAATGTTTTTGTTATCAAAATCCCGTCTGGTTTTTCCGGTTGGATTCCAGCGGATTTTTCCAATATAAACAGGGTTCCGCAAGATATATTCAATGGTCCGATTTTCAAACCGGTTGCCACGATGGGTTTTCACCCCCAGTTCATTGAGCCATTTTGCAATGGGGAATAGACCCGCTCCAGCAAGAAAGCGGTCAAAAATAGACTGCACAAGGGCAGCTTCTTCTGGTACAGGAACAAGCACATTATTTTCTACACGATACCCAAAAGAGGGGGTACTTTGCAGACCGCCACGCTTTGCCTTTTCTGTCATGCCCCTTTTTACTTCTTCAGCCAGATTGACCGAATAGTATTCATCCATTGCCTCTATCATTGCCTCCATGATGATGCTCATTTTATCATCTGTCAGCGGCTCACTGATGGATATGACATCAATTCCAAGTTCTTTCCTCAGCATTGACTTGTATACGATACTATCCTCACGATTTCTGGCAAAACGAGAAAATTTCCAAAGTAAAATTGCATCAAAGGGACGTGGTTTGAGTTTTGCTGTACCAATCATGCGGTTAAACTCTGGGCGTTTCCCTGTGTTTTTTCCACTAATGCCCTCATCTACAAAGATAAATTCCTCCGGCAGTATGAAACTATGGGTGGAGGCATATTTGCGGATTTCTGCCAGTTGGGCATCTGGGGAATATTCCACCTGATCATCTGTGGAAACTCTAATATAGGCGGCTGCGATTTTAAAGTCCAGCATGTCCGGCTCCTTTCCTTTCTGGTATGAAAAGCACAAAATCCCAATCGCTTGGGATTTTGCCATGCTCTCTATGGTTTGTCATTGCTGTAAAAGTCAGCTAAATTTTGTAACGGGACAATGTATTGGTTCTGAATTGCATACATGACCTTGGCAGCCTGAGAATCATCATAGATATGGGATGTGATATTGCGAGAACTAAGCATACTGAGCCAAACTTTTTCATTATCAATCACTTTAGCAGAATACGCCGCTTTTAGCACTTGCTTGGGAAATTGTAGGTCCTGTGCTCCTTGGTCTTCCATGTACTCTTTTAAAGATTTCCATGCAAGCTCAAAGGTGAACTCAAAGCGCTGAATCACACCATCACGCATGGTGGAATTGGGGAAACTCTTGTAATCTTGGATTGCCTCTTGCAGTCGCTGTACAGCATCACAAAAGTTTTGTTGTTTGGTCATCATAAAGCACCACTCCATCTTGTTGAATTTCTTTCAAAAGGGCAGGGGATGTATCTTCATCTATACCGACTACATCGAATTGGAGCAGGGTGGGCAGTTCCTCCAGATCAAGACGGAAGCAGCCAACTTCTGAGGCGGTCAGACCGTAGACAGCCAAATCAATATCACTGCGTAGATGATTGTCCCCTCTGGCACGGGAGCCAAAGAGGATAAGGCGGGATACATCATAGCTGCGTGCCAAGTGAATTATTTGCTGTGGTAAATGGTCTGGTAAATTCATAGAATGACTCCTTCCTGCGTGCTACTTAAAAAATCAGGTGTGCAGTAGATTCAATTACTTCCTGATAGCGAGAGATTTCTTGCG